>JAFQMS010000021.1 GCA_017396145.1 Lachnospiraceae bacterium | reverse complement strand
TTTTTTTGTAAAGAATGTGGGCATGAGTCTGCAAAGTGGATGGGACAGTGCCCGGGCTGTGGTATGTGGAATTCTTTTGTTGAAGAAAAAGTATCTAGTACAAAGAAGAGTGCAGTTATAAAAAGACAGGAAGTTGCATCCCAGATAACAAAACTTTCTGATGTATCTATAACAACTGAAGATAGGAATACCACAGGAATAGGAGAATTAGATAGAGTTTTAGGCGGAGGCATCGTAAAAGGATGCCTTTGTCTTGTAGGTGGAGACCCGGGGATTGGCAAGTCAACCCTGCTTCTTCAGATGTGCAAGAATCTTGTGGAAAAAGGACAGGATGTATTGTATGTATCTGGAGAAGAGTCTGTTATGCAGATTAAGATGAGAGCGGATAGACTTGGGCATTTTAAAGGGGATTTGTCCCTTTTAAGTGAAACATCTCTTGAAACGGTGATGGCTGCAATAACCACACACAAACCTCAGGTAGTAATTATAGATTCTATACAGACAATGGTAAGCGAGAATGTAGATTCTGCACCGGGAAGCGTTAGTCAGGTAAGAGAAACAACGGCATCTCTTATGAAGGTGGCTAAAGGATATGGAATATCTGTATTTATAGTAGGGCATGTTACAAAAGAGGGTGTAGTAGCAGGACCGAAGGTTTTAGAGCACATGGTAGATACGGTTCTATATTTTGAAGGAGATAATCAGGCATCTTATAGAATACTTCGTGCTAATAAGAATAGATTTGGTTCCACAAATGAAATCGGAGTATTTCAGATGGAGGCGGAAGGGCTTGTAGAGGTTACAAATCCTTCAGAATACATGCTTGATGGAAAACCTGAAGACGCTGCCGGCTCTGTAGTTACTTGTACTATAGAAGGTACGAGGACCATACTGATAGAGGTTCAGGCGTTGGTATGTCAGACATCTTTTTCCCTACCAAGGCGAACGGCAGCGGGAACAGATTATAATAGAGTAAATCTTTTGCTTGCGGTTCTAGAAAAGAGGATGGGAATGCAATTATCAGGGTGTGATGCTTATGTAAATGTTGCTGGTGGAATGAAAGTGAGCGAACCATCACTAGATTTGGCGATTGTTGCAGCATTGATGTCTAGTTATAAAAATCGAAGTGTAGACTGTAAAACCATAGTATTTGGAGAGGTGGGTCTGGCTGGTGAGATTAGAGCAGTGGGCGGAGCGTTGCAAAGGATTAATGAAGCTGTAAAATTAGGGTTTGATACTTTCATAATTCCAAAAGCTAATATGAAGAGTGTTACAGCATTAGAAGGTGTTAAGATATATCCTATAGAAAACATAAGACAATTAAGTGATATAATTTAAAAAAGGTTGTTATCGGTTCTTTTTATAGATTAACCGGTAACAACCTTTTTCTTTAATAAGTTACATATACACCATCTGCCACATTAGGCTCAGAAGATAAACCACAACCTTCCATATTGAGAGAAGCAAGACCTTCAAAACAATTCATATATGCTGCTAAGTCAGCGATAGAATATTTTTGCTCATGTTCGTTGTTATTAGCATCCACATAGAAATCTGAGAAACTACAGTTAGTAATGGATAAATACATTAGTGAGTCGTTATTATTAATCTTGTAACCGTTGGCATAGAAGGTACAATTATCAATATTAAGAGTCATAAGAGAATCTGTGTTAAATAACTGTGTTATGTCTGATAAAATAATGCAATCTTTAATATTCAGTTCATATAGATTATCAAGAGATGATAAGTATCCCCAGTTAGCAAAACGATTTCCCTCATACACATATTCAAGGGAGAGTGTGTCAAGTTTTGGAAGACTTGATACAATACCTCGTATATCATCGAAATAAAAGTGACTAAGTTTCAATGTTTTTAAATTTGCAAGAGATTTTATGAAGGTCGAATCATCAATGCCGTCTAAATCTAAATGTTCCAAGTTGGTAAGGGATGATAATGAAGATACCTTGTGTGTTTCACCATGATTAAGCGGTGCAAGTGTAAGAGAACGAAGTCCACTTAAACTTGAGAGAATTGAATAGTCAACAATGGTGTCGTCATTAATGCTTAGAGTATTTAACTTCTCAAATCTGCTGATAGGTGTCAAATCAGATAACGAAGAAAAACGTAGTGTTAGTGTTTCTAACTTGTTATAGCACTCTAATTTATCTAGGGATGATATACCGCATATGTCTATGTTTACAAGGTTATCCATAGCTGCTAAAGTGTTGTTACTAATCTCTTTTTTTACATATAGAGAAGTTAGTTTAGGACAGGAAATTAACTCAGTTAAATCATCTTCATCAACATCAAAATCAGAATTAATTCGTGCAGATGTTAGATTGTTAAAAGAGTTAAGTTTTTTTTCATTATAGTCAATCTCATATATTGAAAGGTATTTAATACTTGGTTCGTATAATACGTTTTCGTATAAAGTCATCTGTGGTACGATAAATGCTTCAATGTTTTCGCAGTTTTTAAAAGATATACCGGATGAAAGACTATAATTACTGCAAAAGTATTCTAGGTTAGGAAAACAATCAATGTCTGTAAGCAAATCACTTATATATTGGTAAGATGATGTATCTGCGTTAGCAGTAAATATGTATTCACGACAATTGTTGTTTAATCTTTCAGTGTTAATAAAGCCGTTCTCTATAAAGTCAGTATAACTTTTTCCACCATCTTCGTAGATGTAGATATGTATTTCATCAGTAGAGTAATCAATATCTGTTGCAAATCCTTTTATACTGCATAAATCAGAGTAACTAAGTTCGGATACGGACTTCCCAAAGTGCTGTGACAGGAAATATGTCATTGTAATTGAAGTTGGAAATATATATGTGTTTCCGTCAGCATCAGTGGTATAAGAATTGCCTTCATTTCCATAATAATGGTCAACATAGTTTTCGATATCATCTCTCATATCTTCAATATCGCTTAGGTCATCACCATCGTAATAAAGTGAATCAAAAGTGCTAGTTTCATGTGTATCTGAACTAGTAAAAAAGATCATACCAATTATTCCAAAGATTATTGGGACAACTGAACTGAGTACAAAAATGGCCACAAATACAATTAAAAATATCTTTGCAAATTTGTTGTTGGATTCATTTCTATATATGGTAGGGCGATTATTCCTCATGTTGGAAGAATTCTGATTTCTTTGTGCATTAGCTTCTGCGTTAACTTGACGAATGTAATCTCTGTCAATTGTCCGTCTGGTGCCACCTAAATTATTCCCTGAATTGCTCTGATAATTATTCTGCGGATGTGTACTGCTGGTATTAGAAAAACTATTGTTGTTAGAAGGAGGAGCAACAGTAGAAGTTCTGTTGGCATTATAATTGTGGGTGTTATGTGACGTACCATCAGAATGATGACAGGTAGTATCAAAAGTTCTGGTAGTATTGCCCGTAGTTGAGGTATTTTCATAACTGTTTGAATGGTTATTGTTTGAATAACTACTATTTGAATAATTTGAATCTGAATGAATAGTATTATCAAAAGTAGGATTACTTAATGGTAATGCTAGTCGTTTGCCGCAATGTGGGCATATTCCTACATTAATGGCATAGTCTTCTTTTACTGATTTGTTACAGTATGAACATTTTATCTTTTTGTCAAAAAGTCCCATGGTGATATCCTTTCTGGTTGATATATATAAAATAAATATTCGTAATCGCTTACGCAGATTATAACACAAACTAAGAGATTTTTCATTATTCTAATTGTATTTTAATAGTTTATTGGTGGAATTAGAATTATATAAGGTTAAAAAAAAATCGACCTACATCCGATGCCATTCATCAGACATAAGTCGTTTTGTTAGCAGGGGCAGTAGGATTTGAACCCACGACCTGCGGTTTTGGAGACCGTTATTCTACCAGCTGAACTATACCCCTGTGCGTAAACGCTACCTTTACATATTAATCAATTAATTAGTATTTGTCAACAACTTTTTATTAAGAAATAAAAAATAATAAGATAAAATGTCTTTTTCTTGACTTTTTGATAAAGTAATAACATCATAATAATGTAGATAATGGGTTGAGAAAACAATGCTATTTGTTGTATTGTAATATGATATGAATCATGGAGTAACTGCTTATGGAAGGTATTAATCTTGTTCAGTTGAAAACAGAATATGCCACAGATTTGCTAAGTTTATGGAACAATGAAAATGTTATGAAATACACTTATCTTGAGGTCATAGAAACTAAAGAACAGGCAAAAGAACGAATAGAGTACTGGTTAAAACAGTATACATATAAAACATTTCCTAATCATTTTGTAATTCTTAAGGACGAAGAAGTAGTTGGTGTAGCTGGACTTCCTATAATAAGAAAAGAACCTTTTTGTTGTGGGATATATTATCAGATTAAGGAAGAATATCAGAGGCAGGGAATAGCTACTAAGGTAGTAGATTTATTAAAGAATAAAGTGTTTGAGAAGTATCCTAATGGGAAGATAGTTACAAGTTGCATATCTTCTAATGAAGGGAGTAAGAAAGTTTTGTTAAGAAATGGATTTGTGTACAGTGAAACTAAGGTAGGGGCTTTTGAAAGAAATGGATTTATTGATGATGTAGAAAGGTATACTTTTCTAAATGATTAAAAAAATATAAAAACTTTTAAAATGATAGAAATAAAGGGGATTCCAATGTTATCACGGGTTGAATTAATGGATAAATTAAGTTATAATCTATTACTAAGCGTTGAAATTTTGTAAGATGTAGAAAGGAGCATACGAGATAGAAATATTATCTCGTATAGGAAGCGTTATGGGTACAGGAATGTATTGTGAAGCATGTGTAAAAAGAAACAACAGCTTTTTTAAAAAATTAATGGAATTGTTATGGGTTGTGTTTACTATTTATTTAGTATTTTTCTCATTATTCATAATTCAATCAGTGAGTTTAATTTTGATTGCTATATTAGATGTTATATTGGTGATATTGTTCTTACCATCACTTATGTTTCAGGAATATGAGATTATATTCTGTGATGGACAGATTGATGTAGATGTTATTCGTAAAGGAAGAAAGAGAAAACATATTAGAAGATTTGATCTTGTTAATGCAGATATAGTAGCACATATTTCTGACAAGAGACTTAAAGATTATATTATTGATTGGAAGAAGGATTATTCTTCAGGAATAAAATCAGATAATACCTATGCACTAGTGCTGAGAAATAATGACAGACATGGTATGGTAATTTTTGAGCCAACTGACAGAATGCTTGAATGTATCAAGAACAAAATGCCAAGAAAGACTTTTATATTGGAAAAAAAGACAGAAGTTGAAGAATAAAGATAAATTATAATCTTGACTTTAAAAAGGCATTTTTATATAATCAATAATTAACAATCAAAAAAACAACATATATAACTTAAAAATCATAAGAAGAAAGTGAGGAATAGTAATGGGAGCAATTATTGCAGACGGCATTACATTTGATGATGTGCTTTTAGTACCAGCATATTCAGAAGTAATACCTAATCAGGTAGACTTATCAACACATTTAACTAAGAAGATTAAGTTGAACATACCACTTATGAGTGCAGGAATGGATACTGTAACAGAACATAGAATGGCTATTGCTATGGCAAGACAGGGTGGTATAGGTGTTATCCATAAGAACATGACAATTCAGCAGCAGGCTGAAGAGGTTGATAAGGTTAAGAGATCTGAGAATGGCGTAATCACAGACCCATTTTATTTATCACCTGACAATACATTAGAAGATGCTAATAATCTAATGGCTAAGTTTAGAATCTCAGGTGTGCCTATTACAGAGGGCAAGAAGTTAGTTGGTATTATTACTAACAGAGATTTGAAGTTCGAGACAGACTTTACTAAGAAGATTAAGGAGTCTATGACTTCTGAAGGTCTTGTTACAGCTAAAGAAGGTATCACTTTAGAAGAGGCTAAGAAGATTTTAGCTCAAGCTAGAAAAGAGAAACTTCCTATCGTTGATGATGAAGGTAACTTAAAGGGACTTATTACAATTAAAGATATTGAGAAGCAGATTAAGTATCCACTTTCTGCTAAGGATGCTCAGGGCAGACTTCTTTGTGCTGCAGCAGTTGGTGTAACACCTGATATCTTAGACAGAGTTGGACCACTTGTTGATGCTAAGGTTGATGCTATTGTAATCGACTCAGCTCACGGACATTCGGCTAATGTTATCAAGACAGTTAAGATTGTTAAGGAAGCATATCCAGACCTTCAGGTAATTGCTGGTAATGTTGCTACAGGAGAGGCTACAAGAGCTTTAATTGAGGCTGGTGCAGATGCAGTTAAGATTGGTATTGGACCTGGTTCAATCTGTACAACAAGAGTAGTTGCAGGTATTGGTGTTCCACAGATTACTGCAATTATGGATGCTTACAGTGTTGCTAAGGAATATGGTGTTCCTGTAATTGCAGATGGTGGTATAAAGTATTCAGGAGATATGACTAAGGCTATTGCAGCAGGTGCTAACGTATGTATGATGGGTAGTATCTTTGCAGGTTGTGATGAGAGTCCGGGACACTTTGAGTTATTCCAGGGAAGAAAGTATAAAGTATACCGTGGAATGGGTTCAATTGCTGCTATGGAGAACGGAAGTAAGGACAGATACTTCCAGGCTAATGCTAAGAAACTTGTTCCAGAAGGTGTAGAAGGTCGCGTTGCTTACAAAGGTACTGTTGAAGATACAGTATTCCAGTTAGTTGGCGGTCTTAGAGCAGGTATGGGATACTGTGGAGCTGCTGATGTTGAAACTCTTAAGGAAACTGGTAAGTTTGTTAAGATTTCTGCAGCATCTTTAAAGGAAAGTCATCCACATGATATTCATATTACTAAGGAAGCTCCTAACTATAGTATAGATGCATAAGAAATAGAATATAAGATATAAAAATAAGTTGGCAGATTATAACCTGCCAACTTATTTTGTATTTATTCTATACTTCTAACTTAATCTCTTTACCACTCATTTTATAAGGAGTGAGTTTAATGCCTGCGCTGGTAAGCATACGTCGTGCAGTGAGACTGGATGGTGTATCCTTGTATTTATCAGAATAGTATATAATTTCTTTAATGCCTTTTTGTATGATGGCTTTAGTGCATTCATTGCAAGGGAAGAGGGTAACATAAAGTCTTGAGCCCTTTAATTGACTGCCATTATAATTAAGTATTGCATTCATTTCTGCATGACATACATAAGCGTATTTTGTGTTGAACACGTCACCTTCTCTTTCCCATGGGAATTCATCATCTGAACATCCCGCAGGCATTCCGTTATAGCCTACAGAAAGAATACGGTTGTCATCTCCTACAATACATGCTCCAACACAAGTGTTAGGGTCTTTGCTTCTTTTGGCTGACCAAAGCGCAATTCCCATAAAATATTCATCCCAGTTTATGTAATCTTGTCTTTTCATAGTGTTCCTTTCTTGTATAATTAAGGCATATGTCTTAATTGCTTTATTCAAATACTTATTTGTCTGGTAGAATTTGTTGATTTCGAATAATCTCTATAAATTCTAGCATAATGTCTATACTTAGTGCAACATTTCCGCAAAAAAATATAGTTTAATTGGTCTTGCATAAGTCAAATGTTAATGATATATTGTAATAGTTTGGAGAAAAAGGATGAATAAGGAATAATATACAAATAAAACACAAATATTTGCATAAGAATGGAGGAAAAGATGGATTTTTACAGTAACGTGAAAAAACTTGCAAAATCATCAATGATTACATTAGCTGTGATTTTTGGTATTTTTGCAGCAATTCTTTTGGTAGTAGGGTTTAAAGGAGTAGTTTATCAGTTTAGTGAACCAAAGAATTTTAATGAAGAGGTTTTTGATGGATTAGAAAAAGGAGACTATGTAAAACTTGAACTTAATATGTGCTTTGGATTGTTGGGTGAGTATACATCCACTAACACAGATACAGGTTCTACATCAGTTACAGGTGGTTTATATTTATTTGCAGTATCAGATGAAGATTTTGAGAAGATTAAATATGTTCCGGTATCAATCTCAAAGAGCGACGCTAAGTTAGCAGAACAGATTATAGCTCAGACAGAAGATGCATTTGATATGTCTACAGGAGAATACAATCCAGGTGAGCTTTCTAAGTGTCTAGAAATTGAAGGTGTGCTTAAGAAAATGAAGGATTCCAAAGATTACAATGAACAAGGTCTTTATGATGAAGTTGTAAAAGCGTGGAAACTTACTGATGCACAGACAGTTGACTATCTTGTACAAACTGAGACATACACTATTATAAAATTAGTTGCTTTTGTATTTGGACTTTTATTCTTAGGTGCTCTTGTACTTGTAGTTGTTTTATTTGCAGGTCCATTTTCAACTAAGAAACTTAAGGCATATGTTGCTAAAAAAGGTCTTACAGGAAGAGAGGCTATGTTAAGTAGTGAATTTGATCAGGGTAAGAAGATATCAAAGCAGATTATTGCAGGTAGAGAACATCTTTATTTTGCAAAAGGTTTGAGAGTTAATATGTTATCATATGCTGACATAGTATGGGCTTATGTGGACGTGGTTAAGACTAAGAATTCAGTAGCATACAAACTTAATCTTATTATGAGAGATAAGTCAAGAGATAGTATTTCGGCAACAATTAAGAACCAAATTGATGCTATATGCGAAACAATTCTTGCAGTTAATCCAGGGATATTGATAGGAAATGATAAAGAAAAAGCGCAGATGTATAGAAACAACTTTGATGAACTTGTAAGAATGGTTGATGAAAAAAGAACACAGACACAATTTGTAGAAGATACAACACAAGAAACAACTCAAGATGACAATGCATAATTGATGTTGAACATGTAATATAAGAAAAATGCTTATTTAGTTAAGACTAGATAAGCATTTTTATTTATATAGATATGTCTTAATAATGAATTAATGGTTGGTTGAGTACTTTTTCTTAACTAACTTATAAGTTAGCATCATGGCTATGGCTAACAAAACAACAAGGACTATTATCATCACAAGACAGTGCATAAAGAACTCCTCAGGAAGAATTAGAATTACAGGGTCTGTGCGATAATCAAAAATCCAGTCGTTATTATCGAAAACGATTTCATGAAAACGAATAAATAATTTGTTGAAATTAATAGCACATAAAGCGGCAATAACCGTAGGTAACAAAATGGCGGTTATCCATGATACTTTTATGAAGGAATAGTGTCTATTCTTTAGTTTGAAGATACTCATGGTAACATAGATAATCAGGGAGATTAATCCACAAATATATATAAAGTTAAATATATTTTTTACCTCTTCAAAGTGAAAAAGACCAGATGGTGATGCAGCAAAATCTGGAAAACTTAAAGAGTCTGTAAAGAATGGGGAACAATATTCAATTAAAGCATCATAATTCCTAATAATAACCTCTTTAGAATAGCCGCTCCTTTCAACTAGATTTAAACTGTCAATATCATGATAAAATAGTGGTTTAAAATTAATTGTAATTATAAGTGCCAGTGCAATTGCAATAAAAGTAAATATTACTCCCATAAATATATCTGATGACCAAGTTATCAGGTTTTGTTTTTTCATAAATAATCTCCATTTCATAACATTTTTAAAAATACTAATTTATAGTGGATATTTTCCTATAAATAAACCAAATACATTGCCTATGTAGGACTTGAAATATATATGAAAATATCATAAAATTTTTCTAACTGTGTTACATTATATATTGTTGTGAAGAAAAAAGGAATATAGAATACAGTTACAGTATTTATTTTTAGTAAATATTTGAAACGATGCGATGTAATTAATTGCTTAAAAGAAAGGGATATTATGGCATACGTAGAACTAATTGATGTTGTAAAAGAATACAAGTCAGAGGAATTATCTATTAAAGCAGCAGATGGTATTAATTTTTCTATAGAAAAGGGTGAATTTGTTGTAGTAGTGGGGCCAAGTGGCGCTGGAAAAACTACAGTACTTAATATTCTTGGAGGAATGGATAGTGCAACTTCCGGTAAAATGATAGTTGATGGAGAGGACATTGCTCAGTATAACAAGAAGAGACTAACAACTTACAGAAGACTAGATGTTGGATTTGTATTTCAGTTTTATAATCTTGTACCTAATCTTACTGCCTTAGAGAATGTTGAACTAGCTGCGCAGATTTGTAAGGAGCCATTAGATGCTAACGAGGTTATTGAGCACGTGGGACTTAAAGAGCGAAAGAATAATTTCCCAGCGCAGTTGTCAGGTGGAGAACAGCAAAGAGTTGCAATAGCAAGGGCATTGGCAAAGAATCCCAAACTTTTACTTTGTGATGAACCAACAGGAGCGCTAGATTATGAAACAGGAAAAACCATTTTAAAACTGTTATCAGATACATGCAAAGAGAAGAAGGTTACAGTTATTGTAATTACCCATAATCAGGCTATCGCACCAATGGCGGACAGAGTAATAAAGATAAAGAATGGAAAGGTTACATCAGTTAGAGTTAACGATAATCCAACGGATGTGTCAAAGATTGAGTGGTAATTTATGAAAGCATCAAGAAAAGATTTTTTAAGAGAAATAAAACACACAAAAAGCAGATTCATATCTATCTTCCTAATTGTAGCATTAGGTGTGGCATTGTTTGCAGGTGTTAGGGCATCTATGCCTGATATGAAGATATCAGGGGACAGGCAGTATAATAGGGAAAACCTTATGGATATAAAGATTATAGAAAGTACTGGTGTCACAGAGGAAATTATAGACGAAATTAGAAAGATTGATGAGATAACAAGAATCCATGGGGCATATTCTAAAGATGTTCTTATAGAAGAAGATGAAAAAGAATATGGAGTTAAACTTATGTCTATAATGCCTGACATTAATGTTCCATATGTAAGGGAAGGTGTAATGCCTTCTGAGGAAAATGAATGCCTGGCCGACTATAAAATGAAGGATAAAGGATATGAATTAGGAGATAAGATTAAGCTTTATTCGGGAACAGAGAATCCTTTATCGGTAGAACTTAAAAACGAAGAATATATAATCACAGGTTTTGCAACCACTTCCCTATATTTAAATAATGGTCGCGGTACATCCACTGTTGGTAATGGAAAGAATGAATACTTTATGATGATTGAGCAGGATAATTTTTTAAGTCCTGTATATTCAGAAGTCTATGTTAATATTCAAGGTGCGAGAGAATTTGATTGCTACACTGATGAGTATGAAGAATATATAGATGGCATTGTTGAAAAGTTGGAGAAAGAAGGTCGATTCGTTCTTACGAGAGATTCTATTCAAGCATATGTAGAATATGAACTTGATGCAGAAAGGATTGGCAAGGTTGGAGAAGTATTTCCACTTATTTTCTTTATAATAGCAGCATTAATATGCCTGACAACCATGACTAGAATGGTTGAAGAAGAAAGAGGAATTATTGGAACACTAAAAGCACTTGGGTATAGTAACTTTAATGTGACAAAAAGATTTATGCTTTATGCATTACTTGCTACGGCCCTTGGAAGTGTAGTAGGTGGTTTTTTTGGATGCCGCTTCTTTCCATGGGTAATTATTAATGCTTATAAGATAGTGTATAAGGATTTATATGTAATAAAAACACCGTTAAACATGGAATACATTATTACTGCAACATTGGCAGCAGTATTGGTGGTGGGAATTGCTACATTTCTTGCATGTTACAAGGAGTGTCTATCATCTCCGGCAAAACTTATGAGACCCAAAGCACCTAAAAAAGGCAAAAGAGTATTACTAGAGAGAATACCATTTATCTGGAAACATCTAAGTTTTAGCAATAAGTCTACTGTAAGAAATCTTTTAAGATATAAAAAACGTTTGTTTATGACCATATTTGGAATTAGTGGATGTATGGGACTTTTACTTGTTGGATTTGGTTTAAAAGACTCTATTAACATAATAGATGAAAACCAGTTTAAGCAACTAACGGTATACGATTTTGATATAACTATGAATGTTGCAACAGGTGAAGAAAGTATTAAAAATGGTTTATCTTACCTTGATAACCAGGAGTATATAGATGAATACCTTCAAATGATGGAAAACGGAATAAAAGCGTCTGATTTAGATGAGGAGATTTCCAAGGAAGCATCTATAAGAGTTCCAAAAGATATGAAAATGTTTGAGAAATTCTTTAACCTAAGAGACAGACAGACAAAGAAGACATACAAACTAGGAGACGAGGAAGTAATTATTAATGAAAAACTTGCAAAACTTTTAGAGGTGTCTGTTGGAGATACTATAGTTCTTAAAATAGGGGAAACTAATAAGGTTAAGGTAAAGATTTCAGATATATGTGAAAACTATCTTATGCATTATGTATATATGTCTCCAGAACTTTATAAAAAGGTGTATAAAGAGGAGCCTGTATATAATAAGGTTTATGGACGATTTAATAAGGATGTGCAGATGGATAGGGATGATTTTGTAAAAGATACTTTAAATAATAACTCATTTTCGGGAGTAACCTTCGTTGATGATACAATGGAAGGCATTACTAATATGATAGATAGTCTTGATATGGTTGTTATAGTTTTAATTGTATCTGCTGGGGGATTGGCATTTTTAGTTCTCTATAATCTTAATAATATAAGCATTGAGGAGAGAAAAAAGGAACTGGCAACATTAAAAGTTCTAGGATTTTATGATACAGAAGTTTCAGCCTATGTCCTTAGGGAGAATGCGATTATCACATTAATAGGAATTGGTGTCGGGGTATTAGTGGGTAGAGTGATGCATACATTTGTTATTTCTACATGTGAGATTGATATGGTTATGTTTGGTAGATACGTATCTAATAAAAGTATGGTGTATTGTTGTCTGATTACAGCATTTTTTGCAATATTAATTAATGGGTACATGCATTTTGGAATGAAAAAGATAGATATGGCTTCATCCATGAAAAGTGTGGATTGATAAAATCCCATTAAAATGTACAAAGATTTGTTAAAATGTAGACAAACATTCGTCTTAAATATGTCTTGAAATATTTAGGTGTATGTTGTAGACTTTAGTTGTTAAATTATAAAATATTTAAGCCATAAGTGTAAAAACTTATGGCATTTATAATGGAGCGTTAATACTTCGTGTAAACGTTTCGGATATGGAGGATTACAATGAGAGCATTAGTTAGTGTGTCAGATAAGACAGGAATTGTTGAGTTTTCACAGGAACTTGTTAACCTTGGTATTGAGATTATCTCAACTGGTGGTACATACGCAAAACTTAAGGAAGCGGGCATACCTGCAATCGAGATTTCAGAACTTACAGGATTTCCTGAGTGTTTAGATGGTAGAGTTAAGACTCTTCATCCAATCGTTCATGCAGGACTTCTTGCAATGAGAAGTAAGCCTGAGCATATGAAGCAACTTGAGGACCTTGGAATTGAAACTATCGATATGGTAGTTGTTAACCTTTATCCATTTAAGGCAACAATCCTTAAAGAAGGTGTAACAAGAGAAGAGGCTGTTGAGAATATCGATATCGGTGGACCAACAATGCTTCGTTCAGCAGCCAAGAATTATCAAGACGTTGCAGTAGTTGTTGACCCAACTGACTATGAGAAAGTGTTATCTGAACTTAAGGCTGATGGAAGTGTGTCGTTAGACACTAAGTTCTACTTAATGCAGAAGGTATTTATGCATACTTCTAACTATGATACTATGATTGCTGATTACCTTAAGAAAGAAAGGAACTACACTGATTTACCTGAGACTCTTACAATGACATTTGAAAAGGTTCAGGAGATGAGATATGGTGAGAATCCTCATCAAAAGGCTGCTTTCTATAGAGAGATTGGTAAGAAGACAGGTTCTATTGTTGATGCAGTACAGCATGGTGGAAAGGAACTCTCATTTAATAATATAAATGATACTAACGGAGCCCTAGAACTTCTTAAGGAATTTACAGAGACTACAGTTGTTGCTTGTAAGCATGGTAATCCATGTGGTGTTGGTAGCGCTGATACATTACTTGAAGCTTGGAATAAGGCTTACGATGCTGATAAAGTATCAATCTTTGGTGGTATTGTAGTAATGAATAAAGAACTTACTTTAGATGTGGCTCAGGATATTATGGACAAGAAGGTATTCTTAGAGGTTCTTTGCGCACCTTCATTTGAAAAGGAAGCCCTTGAGTTATTACAGACTAAGAAGAACTTAAGAATATTAGAGATTAAGGATATTGAAGTTCCACAGGATGAGAACGCATATGACTTAAAGAAGGTTAACGGCGGTCTTATTGTACAGACAATCGACAGCAAACTTTTAGAAGAAGCAGATTTAAAGGTTGTTACTGACAGAGCTCCAAGTGAAAAAGAAATGGAAGATATGTTATTTGCATGGAAGGTTGTTAAGTTCGTTAAGTCTAACGGTATTGCCATTGCAAAGAATAAGCAGTCAGTAGGTATTGGACCTGGACAGGTTAACAGAGTATGGGCTGCTAAACAGTGCTTTGAGCATGCAGTTGAGCTTATTGGAGATGATGCTTCAGTTGGTAGTGTACTTGCTTCAGATGCATTCTTCCCATTTGATGATACAGTAGAGGCTGCTCATGCAGCAGGAGTTACAGCTATTATTCAGCCAGGTGGTTCAATAAGAGATGAAGACTCTATTAAGAAATGTAATGAATACGGTATTGCAATGGTATTCACAGGAATGAGACACTTTAAACACTAATTATATGGCTCCATATCTTTTTGGATGATAGAATTTGCGTATATATAATATAACCTTAGATTTTTATGCAAGGCTATCCTGAAAAGGTATGGGGCTTATTTTGAAAGAAGGTAGAAGATTATGAGAAAATATTCGAAAGTATTATTAGCAGGGTTAGTTGCAAGTATGATGGTTGGATGTCAGGGTGAAGAAAAGAAGGAAACTCCAGTACCTACTAAGGATGTGAATGTGCAAACAACCTTACAGCCTACACAAGAACCACAAAATCTTGTGGAGCATGAGTACATTAAAGATAATGAAAATAATAAGGCTGTTAACAGTAATGTGGCATATAAGATTAAGGAAAAGCAACATCCAGAGGATGGTAGTGTATGGACTTCAAAGGTAGAGGAATGTGATAAGGATGGTAAAGTTCTTAAAGCAATATATTATGCAGGAGAAAATATAGAGTCAAGTTATGAGGAAGTAACTTATAATGCTAAGGGAGATATGCTTACTGGTAAGCACTATGCAAATGGAAAACTACATACTACAGTTGTTTACGAATATGATTCCTATGGGGATTTGGTAAAAGAAACTGAAATAAGAGATGGCAAGGAAGAAGCAAAAGAATACAAGTATCTGTATGATGGAGATTACATGGTGAAAAAGATAAAATATAAAGATGGCCAGATTGTTCAGTATACAGAGAATGAGTATGATGATAATAATAGAATTATAGGATATAAAGTATATGACAAGGATGAGTTTTTAGAACTTACTGTTAAATATGAGTATGATGAAAAGGGAAATAAAATTAAAATAACAGAAGAAGACAACCTGCATTTTTTAGAAGCTAATATGGTATATGATGCAAATGCTAATGTTATTGAGGAAAAATATTATAGAGATGAAAAAATGTTCCAATGGACTCAATATACATATA
>JAFQMS010000020.1 GCA_017396145.1 Lachnospiraceae bacterium | reverse complement strand
TTTGTGATGTATTCGTTAATGATGCATTTGGTACAGCTCACAGAGCTCACTGCTCAAATGTAGGAGTTACTCAGTATGTTGATACAGCAGTTGTTGGTTACTTAATGCAAAAGGAAATTGATTTCCTTGGTAATGCAGTAAATAATCCAGAGAGACCATTCGTAGCTATCCTTGGTGGTGCTAAGGTTTCTTCTAAGATTCCAGTAATTGAAAACCTTCTTGACAAGGTTGATACTCTTATCATCGGTGGTGGTATGGCATATACATTTATGGCAGCTCACGGTGAAGAGGTTGGTAAGTCACTTCTTGAAGAAGACTACAAAGAATATGCACTTGAGATGGAAAAGAAAGCTGAAGCTAAGGGCGTTAAATTATTAATTCCAATTGATACTGTAGTTGCTGATGCATTCTCTAATGATGCTAATTTCAAGGTAGTTGGAAGAGGAGAAATCCCAGCAGATATGGAAGGTCTTGATATCGGACCAAAAACAAGAGAATTATTTGCAGATGCTATTAAGAGCGCTAAGACAGTTGTTTGGAACGGACCAATGGGTTGCTTTGAGATGCCTAACTTTGCAGGTGGTACAATAGCAGTAGCTGAAGCATTAGCAGCAATCGATGCAACAACAATCATCGGCGGTGGTGATTCAGCGGCAGCAGTTAACAACTTAGGATATGGTGATAAGATGACTCACATCTCAACAGGTGGTGGAGCATCACTTGAGTTCCTTGAAGGAAAAGAATTACCAGGCGTTGCTGCAGCTAATGACAAATAAGAAGTATCAGAAAGCCTAGGGCTGCAGCAACGCCTTTGTTGCCATGCAGCAAACGACAAATAAAATAATAAAAATTAAACAGAAAGGCACGATTAAATCATGCGTAAAAAGATTATAGCTGGCAACTGGAAGATGAATAAGACTCCAAGCGAGACAGTTGCATTAATTAATGAATTAAAACCATTAGTAGCTAATGATGAAGTTGATGTAGTATTTTGTGTACCAGCAATTTCATTAACTAAGGCTATTGAGACAGCACAGGGTTCTAACATCAATATTGGTGCAGAGAATATGTACTTCCAGGAAAGTGGTGCATACACTGGAGAAATCGCTCCTAACATGCTCACTGACATTGGAGTAAAATATGTTATTATTGGACATTCAGAGAGAAGAGAATATTTCGCTGAGACTGATGAGACAGTTAACAAGAAAGTTCTTAAGGCATTTGAGCATGGAATTACTCCAATCATCTGTTGTGGTGAGTCTTTAACTCAGAGAGAACAGGGTGTTACAATTGACTGGATTCGTCAGCAGATTAAGATTGCTTTCCTTAATGTTACAAGCGAGCAGGCTAAGAGCGCAGTTATCGCATATGAGCCAATTTGGGCTATTGGAACAGGAAAGGTTGCTACTACTGAGCAGGCTCAGGAAGTATGTAAGGCAATTCGTGAATGCATAGCTGAAATCTATGATGCAGCAACTGCAGATGCAATTCGTATTCAGTATGGTGGAAGTGTATCAGCAGCAAGTGCGCCAGAGTTATTTGCACAGCCAGATATCGATGGCGGTTTAGTTGGTGGAGCATCACTTAAACCAGAATTCGGTCAGATTGTTAATTATAACAAATAATCAAGTAATATATAAGTTTTTATGTTATAGCACATGCAACGAAAGTTGTGTGTGCTATACCTATATGAGAGAAGGAAAAAAGTTGGAAAGAGATTATTATTCATATAAAGAATATGATAATGAGATAGATAAACTTAGAGATGAGTTATTTGCGCTTGTAGAAGATAAAAGAGAAAAGGAGATAGAGATAACATATCTTAATGGCACCATAAAAAGAACGAGAGATATGGTTAAGAAGATTCCAATCAAAATACTTAAGCCGGTTGGAATCATAGTAGTTGTTTTTTTAATTAACAAGATTTTGCTGAAAAACAATGGTATTGATATGAGTGATATTCCTACATATGATTTATTATATATTAGGATACTTTTCATCTTTTTTTTAATAGGTCTTGCTAAAACAGTTTATCTGGGGTTGTATCACTGGAAACCAGATAAGATTATTAAAATACCTTTTATTGCAAAGGAAAAATCTTTTGCACATATTATAGAAGAAGCAGAAGAACAGGTTGAGTTTTATCAAAGAGTGATTACTGATTCAGAAGAGAGAATAACTCAAATTAGAAAAGAAATTGCAGTTTTAGAAAAGATGAATAATTAATATATAGTATTTAATATTACAAATTATAGTGTTTACAAAAGAATGGATAACAAAAATGGATATTGGTAAAGATTATTTTAAAGAAAGAACATTTAATTTAATTAAAAATCAAGAGTATGATAGTGAATTGGATAAACTTAAGGCAGAATTGTATGTATGTGTAGAAGAAGATAAAAGGAATAAGATTGAATTAGAAAGTCTTCAAGGAACATTAGAGAGAATGCAAGGAAGGCTTGAAAGAGAACCACAAAATATTTATAAAGCAATAGGTATATTCTTAGCGGTAACAGTATTTTGGTTTATTTGGTCTTTAAATGGCAATAATGTGTTGCTATCATGGGCAAGCGGTTTAGTAGATGTCTTTAAAATAGTATTGCTATTGAATGTTTTTAGAAGAATATATTTATATCTATACCATTCAAATCCCAAAAAAGTAAAAAGAATTGAGATTATTGCAAGAGAAAAATCTCTTACTCACACTATTGAAGAATTAGAAGTTCAGATTAATGAGATTCAAAGAAAAATACTAGAGTCCTATAAGAGAATTAGACAACTTAAGGAAGAAATCACAACACTTGAAGAAAATGAATAATAACATTTGGTTATGTTTATATATTGCAAAATAGATGTTTTATGATAGAATGTATGAGGTAATGAGTGTATGAATTATAAATAGGGAGATAAATGAATAAATACAAGTTATTAAATATACACATAAAGAAAGGTAAGAAGTAATTATGAGCAAGAAACCAACAGTATTAATGATTCTTGATGGATATGGAATTAATGAAAAAGAGAATGGTAATGCAGTAGCAAAGGCTAAGACTCCAGTTATGGACAAACTTATGGCTACATATCCATATGTAAAGGGATATGCAAGCGGTCTTGCAGTAGGTCTTCCTGATGGACAGATGGGTAACTCTGAGGTAGGACATCTTAACATGGGTGCAGGAAGAATTGTATATCAGGAGTTAACAAGAATCACTAAAGAGATAGAAGATGGAGTTTTCTTTGAGAATGAAGCATTTTTAAAGGTTGTTGAAAACTGTAAAACTAATAATAGTGACCTTCATATGTTTGGTCTTTTATCAGATGGTGGTGTACACAGTCACAATACGCATCTTTATGGTTTATTAGAACTTGCAAAGAGAAATGGACTTGAGAATGTATATGTACATGCATTTTTAGATGGTAGAGATACAGCACCAACTTCAGGTCTTTCATTTGTAAAAGAACTTGAAGAAGAGATGGCTAAGATTGGCGTTGGTAAGATTGCAACTGTAACAGGACGTTACTACGCAATGGACAGAGATAATAGATGGGAAAGAGTTGAGCAGGCATACAATGCATTAGTAGCAGGTGAAGGTGTAGAGGCTACAAGTGCTGTCAGCGCTGTTGAGAATTCATATGCAGCAGGAGAGAATGACGAGTTTGTTAAGCCATCTGTAGTAATGAGTGAAGGAAAGCCTGTAGCAACTATTAAGGAGAATGATTCGGTTATTTTCTTTAACTTCAGACCTGATAGAGCAAGAGAGATTACAAGAACATTCTGTTGTGAAGACTTTGACGGATTTACAAGAAAGAATGGCTTTATGAAACTTACTTACTGCTGCTTTACAGAGTATGATGTTACAATTCCTAACAAGATTATTGCCTTCCATAAGGTAGAGATTAACAATACATTTGGAGAGTTTTTGGCCGCTAATGGTAAGACACAACTTAGAACTGCTGAGACTGAGAAATATGCACATGTTACTTTCTTCTTTAATGGTGGTAAGGAAGAACCTAATGAGAATGAAGAAAGACTTCTTGTTAAGTCACCTTCTGTAGCAACTTATGACCTTCAGCCAGAGATGAGTGCATATAAAGTATGTGATGGTCTTGTAGAGGCTATTAAGTCTGATAAATATGATGTTATTATAGTTAACTTTGCTAATCCTGATATGGTTGGTCATACAGGAATTGAAGATGCAGCTATCAAGGCTGTGGAAGCAGTTGATGAATGTGTTGGAAGAACAGTTGATGCATTAATTGAAGTTGGTGGACAGATGTTTATTTGCGCTGACCATGGTAATGCAGAGCAGTTAGTTGATTATGAGACAGGTGACCCATTTACAGCTCATACAGTTAATCCTGTTCCATTTATTCTTGTTAATTATGATGAAACTTATACCCTAAGAGAGGGTGGATGTCTTGCTGATATTGCTCCAACTTTGATAGAAATGATGGGAATGGAGCAGCCTGTTGAGATGACAGGTAAATCACTTCTTATTAAGAAGTAGTTTTGTCATTAAAATTATACTTGAAATAATTGGTTGATTGTGTTAATATTGATGTGTTGTATTTTAGGAGGTGTAATCGAAATGGAGACTTTATTAACAGTTTTATATATAATTGATTGTCTTGCTTTAACAGTTATTGTATTAATGCAGCAGGGTAAGTCAGCAGGACTTACAGGAACAATCAGTGGTGCGGCAGAGACTTACTGGGGTAAGAACAAGGCTCGTTCTATGGAAGGAAAACTTGAGAAGGCTACAGTTGTTCTTGCTATATTATTTATAGTGTTATCTCTTGCGCTTAGTTATGTGATTAAATAAGTATATATGAAATGTATTAAACCTACCAGTTCGTATTGGATTGGTAGGTTTTTTGCGTTAAGCGACATGCACTAAAACAGATGATGATTTGTGTGAGTATTTTAGAGTTAACATCATCGGAAATAAAACAATATTTTCTAAATTAGAATATTCAATGTATTTGAAAATCAGAATCTCTAATGATATAATGTATTAGTTGTTAGAGCATTACGAAAGGAAACAGAAGTCCGTACTTTAACAAGTGCGGATTGCTTTAGTTTTAAGATATGAGAATAGGAAGAAATGACCATTGCTGGTGTGGAAGTGGAAGAAAATATAAGGCGTGTCATATGGCATTTGACCAGAAGATTCGTTCGTATGAGGTTCAAGGGCACGAAGTTCCAGAACCGGAGATGATAAAAACACCTGCTCAGATTGAAGGTATGAGAAAGGCGGGAATACTTAATACAGCCGTCCTTGATTATGTATCTGAACATGTTAGAGAAGGTATGACAACGCAAGAAATAGATGACTTAGTAAGAGAATACACTGTGGCTCATGGTGGGATATGTGCACCATACGGATACGAAGGGTATCCTAAAAGTGTTTGTACTTCAATTAATAATGTTGTATGTCATGGAATTCCTTCTAAAGACAGAGTTCTTAAGTCAGGAGATATTGTTAATATAGATGTGACAACCATACTTGATGGGTATTATGCAGACGCTTCTAGAATGTTTTTAATAGGAAATGTAAGTGAAGAAGCAAGGCGACTGGTTGAGGTGACAAAAGAGTGTCTGGAATTAGCAGTTAAGGAAGTAAAGCCTTGGGGATTCCTTGGAGATATTGGTGCGGTTATTGATGAGCATGCGAGAAAGAATGGATATTCTGTAGTAATAGATATAGGTGGACATGGAACAGGAATACAGTTTCATGAAGAACCATATGTATGTCATGTTGGGGAGAGAGGCACAGATATGCTTTTAGTACCGGGAATGACATTTACTATTGAACCAATGATAAATGAAGGGGGATATGAAGTATATATTGATGAAGAGGATGGATGGACTGTATATACAGAAGATGGTTCATTATCAGCACAATGGGAATACACTCTCGCTGTAACAGAAGAAGGTGTAGAGATACTAACTTATTAGTGTTGAATTAATAAATAATAAGAAAATGCTTTGCAGTGGTTATTTTTTATAAGAAAAATCAATGTAGGGCTTTTATTTTTAGCATATAATGTGGTATACTAATAAAATATTACGATTTGACGCATTAAAGCGTCAAAATGTCAGGGCAATTGCTTATTATTTTGCCAAGACAGGAAAGGATGGATATGAATTACAATATTGCAGTTATTCCAGGAGATGGAATAGGACCAGAGATTGTTACGGAAGCACAGAAAGTACTTAATAAAGTTGGAAGTGTTTTTGGACATGAATTCAATTATACTGAAGTCCTAATGGGCGGATGTTCAATAGATAAGCATGGTGTACCTTTAACAGATGAAGCATTAGAGACAGCTAAAGCAAGTGACTCAGTACTTCTTGGTGCAGTAGGTGGTAATGTAGGACAGTCAAAGTGGTATGAACTTCCTCCTAATTTGAGACCAGAAGCAGGACTTTTAGCAATCAGAAAAGGACTTAACCTTTTTGCTAACATAAGACCAGCAATTCTATTTGAAGAACTTAAGGGAGCATGTCCTCTTAAGGATGAGATTAGTAAAGACGGATTTGATTTTGTTGTAATGAGAGAACTTACAGGTGGTCTTTACTTTGGTGAAAGAAAGACTATAGAAGAAAATGGCGAACTTAAGGCTATTGATACACTTACATATAGTGAAACTGAGGTTAGAAGAATCGCAAAATGGGCATTTGACATAGCAATGAAGAGAAACAAAAAAGTATGTTCAGTAGATAAGGCTAATGTATTAGATTCTTCAAGACTTTGGAGAAAGGTAGTATTAGAAGTATCTAAGGATTATCCGGAGGTAGAATTAAGTGATATGTTAGTTGATAACTGTGCTATGCAACTTGTAAAGAATCCGGGACAGTTTGATGTTATCCTTACAGAGAATATGTTTGGAGATATTCTTTCAGACGAGGCAAGTATGGTAACAGGCTCAATTGGTATGTTATCATCAGCAAGTCTTGGTGAAACAAAGCTTGGTCTTTATGAGCCAAGTCATGGTTCAGCTCCTGATATTGCAGGACAAAACAAAGCTAATC
>JAFQMS010000019.1 GCA_017396145.1 Lachnospiraceae bacterium | reverse complement strand
ATGAAGATGACGATGACGACGATGAGGATGACGATGATGACGAGGACTAAGTAAATCCTTAGTGCAATCAATAAAGATTTACTTATCTAATTTAACAGCAAACTAAAGAATAAGTTACTAAGTACCGTACATTTTCATATAATGATATGTACGGTACAATATTTATGAAAGGACAAATATATGAAATTTGTAAACATAACCCCTACAGATATTACAGAAAATAGTTTTAAATTAATCGGTAACGACTGGATGCTAATAACCGCTAACGGCAAGGACAAAGCTGGCAACGAAAAAGTAAATACAATGACCGCTTCATGGGGCGGCACAGGAATAATGTGGGGCACTCCAGTAGCTTTTGTAGTGATAAGAGAAAGCAGATACACTAAAGAATTTGTAGATAATAGCGATAGTTTTTCATTAACATTTTTTGATGAATCTTATAGAGCAAAGTTGGGCTATCTTGGGAAAGTATCCGGAAGAGATGAAGACAAGATTAAAGAAAGCGGCTTAACAGTTGCCACCGTAAATGACACACCTTATTTTGAAGAGGCAAAATTAGTTCTTAGATGCGAAAAATTGTATTGTGCACCTATGAATAAAGAAGGATTTCTAGATTCTTCTATTCTTAATAAATGGTATGAAGGCGGAGATTACCACACACTTTATGTAGCAAAGATTACCAATGTACTAAGTAGATAACGATATAAGCGACCATAATGTTTACGCAAACATTATTTCCCTTCCAATTCTTTTAATTTGTAAATGGCAGTTAATATATGTATGTGATTTTGCATTATATTGTCTTTTCATATCAAATCACAACATTACATTCCTAGACCTCAAAAGAACCCACATACCATTTTCGAACGCATTTGCGGGTGCAACTAAGTGAGAAAATGGTATGTGGGTTCGCTTGCATTTGCGGGTGCAATTAAATGAAGAAAGGATATACTTGGTTCGCTTGCATTTGCGGGTTCAACTAAGTGAGAAAATGGTATGTGGGTTCGTCTTTTACGCCTTAAATCCTCTAGAAGATACATCTGTTCCATATGATATTTCATTAAGTGTGCCCTTACCATAGGTAAGTCCTGCATATATAGGCTGAACGTTTTGCATTACCGGTTCGCTGTTATCTTCTGCGGCAACTCCTTCGAAGCCTTTCTTCAACTTCTCCATAACATCAATTGCCCCATCAATTAATGTAGCATCTAATCTAATACAAGAATTAATCATCTGCTTATTTACGAATATGTAAAGTCGGAGTAATTCTTTAGATATATCATATTTAAAATCAAGTGTATTCATAAGTTCTAATAAAAATTTCTGACCATACCTAATTTTTTCTGTAAAGCCTTCCTTATCTCCATTATCAAATAACTCTAGTCCCTCTCTCATACTATCTAAAATAACATCATACATAACTACTACTAACTGACTTCTATTTGCCTGAGTTATTCTTGCTGTATATTCTGATAATCTTGTTGTCTCCATATTTAATGTAACCTCCGTTTGCACAAACATTATAACTTCATAGATACTTTCTTATTATTTCAATCCCTATTATAATCATATAATTAATTTATCAAAGCGTATTATTATCAGCCTTAAGACTGTAACAAAGATAATATGTTTTGTGGTCTTTGATTAGCCTGTGCTAGCATTGAAGTACCTGCCTGGGTAAGAACACTGTACTGAGTATATGAAGCCATCTCAGCCGCCATATCAGTATCTTCGATTCTAGATAATGCCTCTGTCATGTTTTCCCCTGTTATATCAAGACTTGTTATGGCATGCTCAAGTCTGTTCTGGTATGCACCAAGTTTTGCACGAATTGATGAAATCTCAGTTATTGCATCATCAAGTTTGCTTATCGCCTTTTGTGCTCCATCTCCCGTTGCTACATTTATAGTATCTATTCCTAGTGTCTTAGGTGTTACCTTTGGAATTCTGACACTCATAGTCTGGTACTCGTTAGCACCAATATGAAGAGAAAGTGGACCTGCACTAAGTACTGTAAGTGTTGCCTTAAGTTCTTCTTCCGTTGCTTTAACACCATTAGCCCAGCCACCAACTGTTCCAGCAACTCTCTCATCTCTAATATCTGTTCCAACCATAAACGGCTCTAATTCTATAGTCATCTCAAATCCACTAAGGTCCGATACCGTAATCTGATTACCGTTCGCCGATACAGTTGCTGTACTCTTAAATCCTGAAGCAGATACCTCTATCTCTGCCTGGGCATCAATACCTTTTGCTGTTATTTTATCTGTTCCCAAACCAAATAGTGTTGCAAGGTCCTTATTTTCACAGAACATATTGATTTCTTCACTCTCACCATATCCGTTAGATACAAACACCAAACTCTGTCCTGAAGAATAATCTGCCTGCACAGTCTCGTATCCGGCACTTCCCGCAAGTTCAACATCATATTGCGGACATGCTCCCCTTGCTACAGCATAACAGGTAATACCACAATCTGTACAAGTACTTCTTATTGCATTCATAGCCTCGTCATAGGTCATATTTTCTTCAATATTTACCTCAACACCATTAATATTAATCTTTCCTGCCTGGTTCTTATTTATCTTTCCTGAAGAGTTTCCTCCCATAGGTCTTGTAAATACTACTGCCTGACGAGCATCCTTTGTAACCTTAAGTTTATAGTCTGAAGTTTCAACCTCATCAGAAACCTTTACAACCTGAACCTTTGGATTATTAGAATATGTCTTCCTGTCAATGTCACCATTTAAAAGTGCTTTAGTATTAAATTCTGTGGTTTCCGATATTCTAAGTATTTCATCATTTAATGCATCTATTTCATTCTGAATAGCCTTCTTATCATCAACAGTATTTGTTCCATTAGCCGCCTGAACTGCAAGTTGTCTCATTCTCTGGGCCATGTTTTCAACCTCTGTAAGGGCACCCTCTGCTGTCTGTATTACACTTATTCCATCAGAGCCATTTGCAGATGCACGGTTAAGAGCCGCAATCTGTGTTTTCATCTTCTGAGATATTGCCATACCTGCAGCATCATCTGCTGCTCGGTTAATCTTTAAACCTGATGTTAATTTTTCAAGGCTCTTTGATAGAGCATTGTCATTTCTAGTTAATTGGGAATTTGCTTTTAATGCAGAAATATTATGATTGATTCTCATTAATCTCACCTATGCCTTTCATTATATGTCTAACTGTAATCTTCGCCGCTTCAAGCAAAACTTTACTACTAGCCGACTCATTAGCCTCGCCATATGCAAATGCGCTTTCGCTATAGTAGTTTCTAGTTTTCCTTCCCAGTGCATAGTCCATAGATATTACATCTATTCCCTGACCTCTAAACTGGTTTTGTAAGCCTACATTCTCTTTTGCAAAAAACTCATATCCTGCTCTGGTTTCACACGCTATAAATCCTTTTATCTGTGTCTCACCTTTTAGTTTGATAGATACATTCACTTCACCCATACTTGCATCTTCCATGAATATATTTACCTGACCTGATTTTTCTTCATTTTTTGCAAACTGAAGTCTTATATTAGTAATTCCGGCATCCGTGCTTAATGGAATTTCGAAACATCCCTTATCCATCATTTTTCTTGAAAATGCAACGCTCTTCATAAGCATTCCTGCCTGCATTACCTTTTCAGGTTCGAGAGTGTCACTTGCAAACTTTTCTAAGTCTGCCGCAAACTCATCATACAGTTGATTCACTGCGTCCATCAGAGCATTCTCATCTTCAAATATGTTATCTAAATCTTCACTATCCGGGATGTTGTTTGCATCATTATTATCGTCATTTTCCCTTTGATTCTTTACCCTCTTTACCAAAGTATTACCAAACGCGTTCATTTGAACAAGGTTTCCCACATTAATCTCTATGCCTAATTCGTGAAGAATTAGTGCATTATCCTTTGCGTTTATTAGCCCTTCTTTAGTATTCTCTAAAAGAGTATGTAAATACTGTTTTTCCCCCTCTTTATATCCCTCACTTTCATTGACAGAAGCATTTGTCATCATATCTTCCAATACTTCTATGTTTTCTTCCATAAACTCCTTATTACTTATCTTTTCATATTCTGTTATCAACTGAGGACTAACTCCTTTGGATAGGCTATCAACAACCCTATTATAGTAAGCAATCTTGTTAATCTGCGCATCTATTGATAAGTCAGTTCCATCTGACCCTTTTGTTTCTTTTATACTTACAAAACCCTCTTTATCACTAACAACACTGTCCACTCCCTTTGATTTGGAAGTTCTAAGACAAGTAAGAAGATTGGATAGAGTCATCTCCATCCCCGCTTTGTAAGCTGTACTTACAGCCACACCATCTGAGTTTTGTATATTCTTTATAAGACGGTAGATACCAACATATGCCTCTCTCATTTCTTTAGACATATCCCCTGACTTATCCATTCTGTATAGAAACTGTGCATAGTTTTCCATATCTTCCTTAGGAAGTTCTCCCTTAAATTGCAATGCTTTTTCATTAAGTTCTTCAACAGTCATATCTAGAGGGTTAATGCCGCTTTCAATAAGTTTTTTAGTTACCGACGGTGTCAGATTATTAACCATGGTATCAAAACTCATATCGTATGCCTTCATCTGTTCTATATTATCTACGGTGATTTCCATAGAAGCATATGCAAGTTCTCTTATGGCTCTAGTATTTCTCTCGGTGGATGGTAATGACAACTCTTCTAAAAGTGAAGGAATACTGTCAAATGCTTTCCTTACACTATCTCCTAAGTCCTTTCTTATCTCGGTAGCTGATTCCTCGTATCTGGCAACAGCGCTTTCAAAGCTTCCTATGGTAGTTGTCTGCCTATGAGAAAATGTTTCACCAACTAAAACTTCCCTGTTATATGATACTATGGAAATACTTCTTTCTACATTACACATATTAAAGGAAGCCGTTTTTGCATCCTGAATACTTATATTCTCTCCCTTAAAAAGTTTTAAGTATAGTCTCTCTTCAATCTCTTTTAAAGCATCTAAAGTTGTTGTTATGTCTTCTACATTAACATCTATATTTTTAACTGCCATCTTAATACTGGCATCTGTTGTCATAGCAAGGCGAACCTCGTTAAGTGTTCTCGTAGCAAGGAACGATTTCACTCCACTAATTCCATCTGTATTTTGACATAGTTTTTCTATATATCCTAACTTTTGAATCTGTTCATCTTCTGTGACAAGAGTGTCCATAGGATTACCACCAGCGGCAACATTCAACGCTACCTTAGAAAGCATGCTTTCTTCACTGTATCCATCCCTTGCCATCTTCATATCCATATGAATACTTAGGTTTTCTTTTGTTATTGGTATCCTCTCTTCAAGCATGGCACCTGCTGCCTGCATAAGATATTCCTTTTCTGCAAATCCATTTGCCTCAATAATTCCCTCTATCTGAGTCTCAAGTTCGGCCGGAACACTATATATCTTTCCTATCCCCCTATGATTATATCCACTCATATATACATTAGAAATAGTAGGTGTAAGATTCTGCCTTATAAGAGAATTAGTAGTAGCAATATCCACATTACCAACAACCTGTGACATCATAAGTGCTGACTGAATCTGGGAGAGCATATTCTTTGAGGCACCGCTTCCATACTTTCTAAGTTCTGCCTCTATTTTTTCTTCAAGACGGCTTACTATAGCCTCCTTAAACTCTTCCTTCTCAGTTTTTATTTTTCCAACCTGTGATTCTATAATTTCATCGCCTTTTGCTCTTTGTGTTGTAATTCTTGCAATAGCTCTATCAAGTGCTTGCTGAGTATATTCATCTAAAGACACTTCTGATTCCAAGACCGACTTAACCATCTCTTCATCTAAAAGCGATACTTTTTCTTCTAATTTGGCGCCTTCCCTCTTTGCCTCTTCTTCCCTTACTTCCTCCTTTATCTCATTATCCTTGTCTTCTTCATTCACATCCTTATTAGAATCTGTAGATGTACCTTTTATGTCTTCTTCCGACAAAATAAGCCCGAAAGTATCTGTCTTCAGAGTATCCCCCTGACTGTACATACATACTTTTTCAGGCTTAGTATTAGCTGTTGATATATCCTTTATCCCAGTGTCACCATCCTTGGCTTCTTTAGCTATGCTGTTTATTAAATTATCGTTAGCATTAACCTGGGCAATTCTCATCTGTATTCTCCATTTCTACCTGTTTTTACCTAATTAATCAAGTATATTAATTAAGTTTTTACTCTTTAAGTTTACATCAAATATTTCGGCAGATTAGTTCATTTGCTTAATATATCATAAAAAATAAAATGCCTTGCAGGATCATTTCCCACAAGGCTATAATCTTCCAACAAGGTGTTACACCTTGTCAGGATATTTGTTATATAATATTTTTAAAATAATAGGAGTTGCAATAGATGATACGATAATCAAAATGATTACCGGAGTGAAATAATTGGCCTCTAAAAGTCCTACAGCAAGACCTTTTTGAGCAACGATTAATGCCACCTCTCCTCTAGTCATCATTCCTACGCCGATTTTTATACAGTCGGCACCTTTAAATCCACATATCTTAGATACAATACCGCAACCAATGACCTTACACAACAATGCCACACACACAAATCCTACTGTAAAAACCAGCATTGTTATAGAGAAACTATCTATCTTGGTTTTAAGCCCTATACTGGCAAAGAAAATTGGTCCAAATAACATATAAGAACTAATATCCATCTTCTCTGCAATATATTCAGAATCTCTCACGTTACAAAGAATAAGACCGGCAACATATGCCCCTGTGATATCTGCTATTCCAAAAAATTCTTCTGCAAGGTATGCAAGAATAAGACATAGCGCAAGTCCAAGCACCGGAATTCTTCTTTTGTGCGGCCACCTTTTATCCGCCCATTTAAATACTTTGTATGCCACGAACCCTACACCTATAGCAAATACAAAGAAAAGAACTGTGGATACAATTACGTCACTTGGCTTAACTTCAGGATTCTTAAACCCTATAACAAATGTAAGCACAATAATACCAATAACGTCATCAATAATTGCTGCACTTAGAATTGTTGTTCCTATTGTCCCTTTAAGATGTCCTAATTCACGAAGAGTTTCCACGGTAATGCTAACAGAAGTTGCTGTCATAATAGTACCTATGAATACTGCTTTGAAAAACCCTTCACTACCTACGGCATCAAATCCAAAGGATGCCCCATATAAAAGGAAACCTCCCACCAAGGGTACAAATACACCTGCTACCGCAATCATAAGTGCCTTAGGTCCAGTTTTTATCAAGTCTCTGAAATCAGTCTCAAGACCTGCCATAAACATAAGCAAAATTACACCGATTTCCGCCATCTGAATGAGGAAATCGGTTTGATTAACCATTCCAAGAACACTGGGTCCTATAATAAGCCCTGCAACAATCTCTCCAACAACTTGTGGGGCTTTTAGTTTTCTTGCCACCAAGCCAAATCCCTTGGCAGCCACAATAATAATTGCTAAATCTAAAAATATAGCATATGGTTCCATTTTTATTCCAGCTTTCCTATTCTAAACTCGCCACAGAGTCTCTTTCTACAATCTCAACAGGAAGAACTATATTTCTTGTACTTATTTTGTACTTGTGAATTATATTAAGAAGAGCATTAACCGCCATCGCTGCTTTTAGCGGCATATTCTGTCTTACTGTAGTAAGACGCGGTCTTACAATAGTTGCATGTTTGATGTCATCAAAACCTACTATAGAAATATCATTAGGTACATTAACTCCATTATCCATAAAATAATTCATGGCTTCTATGGCGTATGCATCTGATGCAAAAAACAATGCAGTATATTTATTACTCTTCCTAAGTTCTGATAAAAGTTCCGGATAATAAGCCCTTCTACTTATTTCCATTGCAGGAATCAATCTGTGGTTGTTCTCTGTGAATTTAAGACCTTCTTCCTTCATGGCTTTTTTAAGTCCGAGTTTTCTCTTATTATCGCATCCATCATCGTTATCAGACAAAAATAAAATGTCCTTGTGACCTTTTCTAATAAGATACTTTCCCATATTATAAGCACCTTCAAAATCATCAATTCCCACATTAATGATTCCATTTATATCCTTACTATATGTACCATCAATTGAAACAAACGGAGTCTTAATCATATCCCTTAAATTCACATAATCTTCTTCCATAAACCCAAACACAATAAGTCCTGATACATTCCACATGGTGGCAATCTTAGCAACATCTACAATACTGTTAGCATTGTAAAGCATTGTGAAAAAACCTGCATTTCTAATATTCTCTTCAAGGGCAGAAATAATCTCAACGATAAACGGATTTTGCAGTATCTTGTTCTCGTATCTCATATCGTTATTAAGTACTACACCTATTATCTTTGAGTTATTCTGTGACAGAAGCACTCCGCCCATATTAGGAACATAATTTCCTTTGCTGAGTGCTTCGTTCACCTTTTTTATGGTTTCTTTGGAAACTCTGTTAGTTCTGCCATGAATTACGTTAGAAACGGTAGTTGCACTTACCCCAAGTTCGTCTGCAATATCCTTAATTCTAACCACAAAATACCTCCAAAAACCCTTTTTATACAATCAAACTTAGACTGCTTTTTAGGATTACTTTTCATCTGATTTTGTTTCAGCCTTTTTCTTTGGTTCAACATAATCATATTCAAACACCATAACACTTAGTGGTGGAACCTTAACGGTAATAGAATAATCTTTACCCTTATATGGCACTTCTTCAGCCTTAATTGGTTCTGGATTAGTAGCACCATTTCCTGCAAATCTTATATCATCTGAGTTAAGAACTTCCTTAAACTTGCCTTTGCATGGTACAGGAATACGATATTCATCTCTCCACATAGGAGTAAAGTTACATATAAAGAGAAGTTGTTTTTTCTTAGTCTCTCCTCTTCTTACAAAACTTACAATACTATCCTGGGCATTGTCACAGTCCATCCATTCAAATCCCATTGGGTCATAATCGTGAACATGCATTGCACCATTTTCCTTATATAAGTGGTTTAATGCTCTTACGAATTCCATAACACCTCTGTTCTTTGGTACGTCGCATAAATACCAGTCAAGACCTCTTGCCTCTGACCACTCCTGAGCCTGAGCAAATTCCTGGCCCATGAATAGAAGTTTCTTACCAGGATGTCCATACATGAATCCGTAAGCTGCCTTAAGATTAGCAAACTTATCATCATCATAACCTGGCATTTTGTTAAACATAGAACATTTACCATGAACAACCTCATCATGAGAAAGTACCTGAATAAAGTTCTCGCTATATGCATACATCATACTAAATGTAATCTTGTTATGATTATACTGTCTAAAGTAAGGGTCTAACTTCATGTACTCAAGGAAGTCATTCATCCAACCCATATTCCACTTAAATAGGAAACCAAGTCCACCAAGGTCAACTGGTGAAGTAACACCTGCCCAAGCCGTAGACTCCTCTGCAATCATAAGCGCACTTGGATTTCTCTCTCCAACAACTTGATTAATATGCTGTAAAAGGGCAATAACTTCAAGGTTCTCTTTACCACCATAGATGTTAGGAACCCACTGTCCATCATCACGACCATAATCAAGGTATAACATAGATGCTACTGCATCAACTCTAAGTCCATCAATATGGAACTTTTCTATCCAGTAAAGTGCATTGGCAACTAAGAAGTTAGCAACCTCTGTCTTGCCATAATCAAATACATAAGTACCCCAGTGTGGGTGCTCACCCTTTCTTGTATCAGGATGTTCATATAATGGCTCACCGTCAAATCTTCCAAGACCGTTAGCATCCTTAGGGAAATGAGCTGGTACCCAGTCTAAGATAACTGCAATTCCAAGGCCATGCATATGGTCAATAAAGTACATAAAATCATCCGGCATACCATATCTTCTAGTTGGCGCATAATAACCTGTTACCTGATAACCCCATGAACCATCAAATGGATGTTCTGCGATACCCACAAGTTCAACATGAGTATATCCCATATATGTTAAGTATTCACCTAATTCGTCAGCCAATTGTCTATAATTTAAGAATCCGTAATCATCACCATATGGTTTCTTCCAAGAACCAAGATGAACTTCATAGATAGACATTGCTTCTTTTCTACAATCCATTCTGTCAGTCTTGGCTCTCTTATCCATCCAAGCCTTGTCCTGCCACTGGTACTTATTGAGGTCAACAACCACAGAAGCGTTGTCAGGACGCATCTGGGCACAGTTACCATAAGGGTCTGTTTTGTAAATAAACTGTCCATCTCTTGTTTTAATCTGGAACTTATATACAGTTCCTTCACCCACTCCTGGAATGAAAAGTTCATGAACACCACTTGAACCTAAAACTCTCATTGAGTGAAGTCTTCCGTCCCAGCAGTTGAAATCACCTACAACGCTTACTCTTCTTGCGTGTGGTGCCCATACTGCAAACAATGTACCATACACACCATCAATTACCATTGGGTGTGCACCTAATTTTTCATATATGTCATAATGATTACTTTCTGCAAACAAGTGTAAATCAAAATCTGCAATAACCGGTCCAAATGAATATGGGTCAGAAGTTGTTACACAACTTCCATCAGGATAGTGGAACTCCAACACATACTTACCATACTGCTTTCCTTCGAAATATCTCGCAAAAAGTCCTGGTGCATCCTGCCATAACTCATCTTTTCTTGAATAGTCATTGGCATCAACAATCCATACCGAAGTAGCTCCCGGTCTGTATACTCTGGCAATCTGGTCATCATATACATCATGAAGTCCCAAAATCGCATGCGGACAGTTGCATTCCTCATTCACTAACTCATGATAAATATCCCAGTTAGTAAATCGTGAAATTCTTTCATCCATAAAAAATCCTCCGTTTTTCTTTTAGTAATATTTTAATATATAATATTGTATTCCTAAAACTACTGCTGATTTTTGCATTATTTTTCCCCTTGTATTACCAGCATTATCCCCCATATTTTCTATTTACACACATCTACTTAAAGTATACCAACCACTATAGAATAAGTCAATTTAATATTAAGTTGTTTTTTCTATTTCAGTATGCTAAAATATGTCTGTATTAAAAAATACATACATTAATTTTACATTTTAAAGGAGATATTATAATGACAGTTAAAAAGAATTTTGGATTACCTGTTAACACATTATGTGCAGCAGCTTTTATTCTTGGTTATGGAGCATATTTAGGCGCTAGCACTTGGTTTTATTTTTTAGCAATCGCTGGTGTTGCTTTTGCATTTGATTTCGATGCTAAAGTTAAGGCTTCATTTAAGCAAGCTGGTTTTATTGCTGCAGCAGCATGGGCAGTTGGCAAGATTATTGATATTGTTATGACCCTTTTCCTTCAGGTATTCGAAGTTGATGTTTTAGGAACTTTCTACAAACTTCTTGGCAAGATTAATTCAATCTATGGCCTTGTAATCTCTGTTGTATTCGTTGGTTTAGCGGCTATGGCAATCTTAGGAAAGAATGTAAATGTTAAAGCATTAGATGAATTAGCATCAGATTCAATCACTTGCCCTAAATGTGGTGCTCCAGCAGCAGAAGGAACTCCTTTCTGTGGAAAGTGCGGAACTAAGTTATAATCCATAATTGATTTTAATTTACAGCAAATTACAAGAACCGGACAGATACAATTAAGTTTGTAACTATCCGGTTCTTTTTTGTAATCCTGTAATCTATTAAACTTTTCTCTTTCCCTTAAAAATCATATATTTACTCATCAACTTTGCCATATATCTTGTACCCATTCTTTCCGGATTCCTTAACTTCGTATACCGCCTTGTCTGCGCATTCTACAAGTTCATCGTAAGTACGTCCATTTTCTGGATACAAGGCAATTCCAATACTTGCAGACACATTTATCACAATATCTTTCTTTTCTTCTTCCTTGCTGGTGCATCCGAAACTTAAAACATTTGTTGCTCTTTGGGCAAAACTTTTAACAGCACTTTGTGGCATATCCACCGCAAAAAGACAGAACTCGTCTCCACCAAATCTTGCAACTATATCTTTATCCCTAGTACATTCACCTAAATGATTTGCAATTTTAACTAATGTCTCATCTCCTACCATATGTCCCAATTTATCATTAACACTTTTAAAATTATCAATATCTATAAATATTAGGGCACATTTTCTATCTTTATTTCCTTCATCATTAATAAATGTTTCCACTAAATTCCTAAAGGCGCCCTTATTATAAAGTTTGGTTAACACATCTCTTTGAGAACGCTCTTTTAATAAATCATACTCTGCCTTTTTCTTAAGTCCCTTTATATACACTACTAAGCAAATCAATATGATTAACAAAGGAAATGCTATAATAATCTGAACTCTGTACTTATATACAAAATCTTTAAAAGTATAATCATATGTAGTTACAGTATAATGCAAAACACAAGTATTGATTTCATCTTCTGATATAGATGCTATGGTTTTATCTATTATTGAAATAATTGGCGTATTATTTCTTAAACTGACAAACCTTAAATTCTCTGCAATATTTACTGTTGGCACAACACACAGTTCGCTATAATAAGGTCGTAAAAGCATAGCATTAATAACATAAGTATTATCAATAACTCCTTGAATTTCTCCTTTAACCACACCATTCAGTCCCTCTTCAACGTCCTTATATCCAATTATCTCACATTCAGGGTAATTTTCTTTTATATAAGCCACAAACAATTCATTATTATCCACAATTCCTATTTTGTAATTTCCGTCACGCTTAAACTCAAATCCCTTTTTGCCTACCATGGCAGCCACAGAATTAAGATATGCATTAGACCAGTCTAGTTCACTGGCATTTATCTGAGGACAATTCTCGTCTGAAATACCTGCAACTAAATCTACTTCACCTTCCTTTAGCACATCCGACACTAATTGGTCTCCTATATCCACTAATTCGAATTCTAAGCCGCTATAACCCGAAATCAGATTAAATATATCGACACTGATTCCCACGTCCCTGCCATCCGCATTCTTGTATGAGATAGGCATTCTGTCTTTGTTAATACCAACTTTAATTACCGGAGCTTTCACCAGATATTCAAGTTCACTCTTCGTATAAGGAAATGCCCCTGTATCATCAAAATATTTTTTACTAAGAGTATTCTCTAAATCCGGTTTGTTAACCTTGATACTTGCAATAGCATTCTTTAACTTTTCTTCCAACTCTGTATTATTTTCATTGGTTACATAATAAAACGGCTTTGAGAAGAATTTATCTATTATTCTTTCATTATCAGGAAGTCTTTCCATAGAGTTTACCAGCATCGCATCTAATTCACCATCATATAAAGCTTTTCTCATATCCTCTAAGGAATTATAGTATGTAAGTCTTGGTGTATAACCTGCTCCGTTAGCATACTCAACAAATTCTTTCTGATGAATATACCCTTGAGTACACCCAATTGTAATATCATTGAACACTGCATAATCACCATAGATAAATTCATTTACAAACATAGTAACCATACAGTCATACATTGTTCCTGATGTGTACTCACAAAAATTCAGACCTTCCTCATTATATCCACCTGTCTGGATTCCTCCTGTAATATCCGCCTTGCCTTCTCTTACAAAATCAAGGGCCTGATTTATATCCTTGCACTCTACATATTCATAATTCCAGCCGGTATACTTAGATATTTCAGAAAGATACTCTATATTATATCCCAAGTATTCTCCTTCGTTTTTATCTAAAAAACCAGGAAGTTCATACACTGCAACGCGAATTTTAGCATCTTCTTTTATCTTACTTGCAACCTCACAAAAACTACACCCATCCAAATCATTTTCCACAATGCTTGGAATAAATTCTGCTCTAATTGTTACATCTGTAACAAGAATGACAGACAACATATATATTAAAAAGAATGTAATCTTACAACTAATCTTAATGCATTTCATAAATCTATCCTCTACACATAGTTTGTTTATAGGTTTATACATTTTAATTATAGTCTTAATCATTAGCATTTACAAGGCATTTACTTCATTCAATTAACCATTTGCCCTAGACAAACCTTTAAAAAACCTTTATAATTTGACACAGTAATTTAGTATTATTAAAACACAAATAAGGACACATAAAATGGAATCAAAATACATAGCTTCACCAGCCAATACAATCGAAGTATTAAAGAAATACAGTTTTGTTTTTCAAAAAAGATTTGGTCAGAACTTTCTTATTGATAATTTTGTTTTAGAAAAAATCATCAGAGCAGGACAGATTACTAAGGATGATACTGTCCTTGAAATTGGTCCCGGAATAGGTTCTCTCACTCAGTATCTATGCGAAAACGCAGGTAATGTAGTGGCTGTTGAGATAGACAAAGCCCTAATCCCTATTCTTCAAGATACTTTAAGTGCATATGATAATCTTACCATTATTAACGAGGATATCTTAAAGGTTGATTTAGCGCAGTTAATAATCACCCATGCACCAAAAGGACGAATCAAAGTAGTCGCCAACCTTCCTTACTATATTACTACTCCAATAATTATGAATTTACTGGAGTCTGGCCTTCCTATTGACAACATAACCGTTATGGTTCAAAAGGAAGTTGCCTTAAGAATGCAGGCAGCACATAATACCAAGGACTATGGTGCGCTTTCATTGGCAGTTCAATACTACGCTGATGTTGAGTACATAGCCAATGTACCTCCTAACTGCTTTATGCCACGCCCTAATGTGGGCTCCGCAGTTGTGACCTTAACCCCTAGGTCTGCAAAATCTTATGGAGTTAAAGACGAAGAATTATTATTCAAAGTTACCAGAGCAGCCTTCAACCAAAGGAGAAAGACTTTAGTCAACGCTCTTAATAACGCAGCCAACCTTTCCTTTACTAAGGAAGATATTGAAAATGTCCTAAAAAAACAAGGACTTCCTGCCACAATTCGCGGGGAAGCCCTATCCTTAGAACAGTTTTGTGTATTATCCAATCATCTCCATGACCTTATGTAAATCCATCTCCATAAGGCTATAGGTTGCTTTTAATTCGCCACCAATCTCTGGCGAGATGTTGGAATGGATATAGAAAGAATCCATTCCGGCAGCATGAGCACCATTAATATCACTATTCCAATCATTACCTATCATAATACATTCCTTCGGATTAAGGTTGTATCTGTCTATAATCTTTTCAAAAAATCTTACATCAGGTTTCTTAACACCTTCACTTGAAGATATTAATATTCCATCAAAGCAATCATATATTCCAAGCATCTTAAGTTCATATTCTGTAAATATTCTCTGGGCATTAGAAAGAAGGTACACGCCTTTACCTTTCGCTTTAAGACCCTCTAGCATCTCCTTTGCCCCATCATAAAGTTTTACATATTTGGTAGACAATGCCCTAAAAAACTGACCTGCATGAACTGCAAGTTCCATAGGCGCATCCACTCCCTTGCCTCTAAACAAGTCAAGAAATACATATTCTATCTCAATCTCTGGATAAGACTCGTGAGAATAATAAGGACTCATGTCAACACCTTTATCTACCAACTCTTTTTCTTTAAAGGAAATTAATTGCTCATAAGAATTCTTAAGTTCTCTGGCAGTATAAACCGCTCCATAGTATCCATAAAGGATTCTCATCTTCTCCCATAGATACATCTTCCACTCATTAGTATTAATATCAACTAAGGTACCGTAAAGGTCAAAAATATAATTCTTGTACATTCTATTCTCCTTGTTCACTCAACCATTCTTAGTAAATCTACTTATATATTAAATATTACCTACGACTATATTTTACTCTTTTGACGCCTTTATTTCAATATACATTATCATCATCCCCTTTGAAATTTCATACAAAAAGACTCTCGCTTAAGCAAGAGCCTTTCTAATACTATATGTATTCTATATCATCTGCATATTACTGTAATGTTGATGGATCTGTTAACTCAGCCTCTGGTACTGTGATTGTTGAAACATCGTTAAATCCTAAGTTAATAGAAATTGAGTTTTCACCAGCTTCACCAACTAAAGCCTTAGCTAATTTAGAGAAATCAACTTTTGCACTTTCAAATGCACCTGAAGCCTTGTCAAATGTGAACTTATAGTCAATTCCGCCGTATCCTTCTGGAATCATTGCAAGATATGAATCAACCTGAGAAGCAGCATCTCCTGCTAAACTCTTAACTGATTCAATTGCAGTATTAATCTGCTCTTCAGTGATTGTTCCAGCAATAACATATTTTCCGCCTTCTTCAACTACCTTGAATGTATTAAGAACATCTGCATATGGTGCAAGAGCTTCATCTAATTCCTTAAGAACCTCATCTTTATCTATTGCAGAGAAATCCATTTCTTCAAATGCTTCTGCCATCTCAGTCATTGACTCTACCATATCATCTGCATCAAGATCTTCTGCAGCAAACTTGAAGTAACCTGCATTTGCACCTGTTGGATCATTCATAATCATGTATGCTTTTCCATCTTCTAATACAACATAAGCATCCATCTTCATAGTCATTGGAGTTCCAGCCATATCACCATTCACATCAAATACCATCTTCATAACAAGTGGATCTTTTGTGATTTCGACATCAACTAATGCATCAAGTTTAAGTTTTGAACCCTGATTAGTCATATCAAGTACTGCGCTTCCGCCCATTGACATACTGTCAACCTTCTTAGCATCAATAATTGAACCAATCCAGTTCTTTGCTAATGTTACAACAGTAACATCTCCTGCATTTGCGTCTGCATCTGTGTCAGCGTCTGCATCTTCTTTGTCTGCATCTGTGTCAGCATCTGCATCTGTGTCAGCATCTGCATCAGCGTCTGCATCTTCTTTGTCCGCATCTGTGTCAGCATCTGCATCTTCCTTGTCAGCATCTACATCTTCTTTGTCTGTATCTGCGTCGTTCTTATTCTCAGCTTCAACTGTTGCCTTAGGAGCTTTTGTCTCCTTGTCGTCATCGTCATCTTTCTTATCATCTTTGCCGCAAGCAACTAAAGCGATTGAAAGAACGAAAACTAAAAGTGTCATTAATAAAAGTTTTGACTTTTTCATTTTAAATTCCTCCGTCTTTATAATGTTTAATTTATAATATATGCCATTATCACAGCATATATCTATCAGAAACGACCTTATTTTATCATACTCTTTTGAAAATGTACATTAAAATTTGCTTAATTTTCAATTACACCCATTTTTTGCAGCCGAAAATATCTAATTAGAAAAATTTTATAAAATCTTATAAAAAAACAATTTTCGCAAGTTGTTTTTTTATATTTCATTGTCTTAATATATGTGAGCAGGTAAAAATGTGTTCCTAAGAAATCCTTAAACGCCAATTTAACCTTTCTTAGAACGCAATGCATTTGCCATATTCTCCAGTACCTTAACATCTTCATCGTCAAGGTCGGAGACATCTAGGGTCCGCTTCTTCTCTAAACCCAGTAAATAATCTGTGGATGTATGAAATACAGAAGCTATTCTTATTAATACATCCTGGGAAGGACAGCGGTCCCCCTGCTCATAATATGAAACAACCGATTTTGCAACACCTAGCAATTCTCCAAGTTGTTGTTGTGTAAGATTGGAACCTTTCCTAAGGCTCCTTAATTTCTCGCCAAAATTCATAACTTGCTCCTCCTAAATAATTATTGTATAATTAATATGTCCAATATTGGTGGAAGCAACAAAGAGAATAGTGGAGTTTAACAGATAATAACCTCTTACACCATATTATGAACAAAAATACAAAGAACAAGCAATAAAAAGGAGATTTTAATATGTTAAGAAAGTATTTAGTATTAGGAATTATGATGGGAGCACTTGCGTTAACAGGATGCGGTAACGATAAAACCGACACTGGCAACAATAGCGACAGCACCAAAAACAATGATAACAAAGAAGTTATACTTCCTGTAGACACAATTAGTTCTGTCAAATTACAGCACTCTTTTGAAAAAGAGGATACATTAGATATTAATGTAAGCCATTTCCTCAATAATCTTATCATATGTGACGAAAAAGGCTTAAAGGTAATCGACATATATGAAAATTACAATAATCAAATAATAGAATCCGGTGGTGTTGCAATTGAAAGCGTGGACCGATATGGCTCCTTTATCCTCCTTGAAATAAGTATTAACACTACTGGCGAAAAAGGTGAGGATGATTTTTATATCTATGCAATAACACCAGAAGGTACGGTTTCTTATAAAGACAGCCTTGGAAAAGGATCATATCCTAATCCATATATAGTTAATAAGGACAACAATCTTGTATATCAGGATAACAACAACACAATTAAATGTGTCAATCCTCTTACCGGTGAAGAGATTTACAAAATCGATTCTATAACATGGGTAAGTAATGATGACTTTACTGACTATTTTATAACTATTGACCGTGAAAACGGAGTAAAACAGGTGTATAATATTTCAAATGGAGAATTAGTTCTTGAGACTACTATCAAAGAATTAGAGGTATCTAAGCATATAACAAGATATACCGGTCACCTTTATATTGTTGGTAACAACATCGTCCTTCAGGAAAAGGATGAGACTGGTTTGGACTTCATCAAGCACTCTGTTTTTGATGAAAATGGTAAGTTAACCTTTAGCACTACCAACCCTGAAGAAATTCCTGTTATTGAAGAAATCGGCTGGAACAACAGTGTGCTTTGCCGTTTTTCATATGCCCCTACTCCATACACTGCAATCTGCAAAACAGACCTTACTAATATTGTAACATTGCCAGATGATGCCGATACCCTAGAGATTTTCGATGAGGACAGCATATATTTGGATGAAGCCTGTGAATCAAAAATCAGCATATATACTAACCGTTACCAAACCTATGGATATATTGTTACTGACACGGAAGCAATAGAATTCACTCGCATTGAACCTGTTTCATATTCTGATTGGTACATAGTATTTACAGACACCGCTGGCAAGCGTTATATTCTCAATATGGCAAATGGTGTCAAAATAGAAATCGAGCCAACTGACGACATTGTACATGGTTCAGATATTTATCAAATTACAGAGACTTATTCAAAACAATCAGACCCAGTTTTTTTTGCCGAAGAAACTGATACTGTAACAAAAGTGTTTGACCACAATGGCAATCTACTGTTTACAACTGAAACAGAAGAATACGGACCAAGTTTTTGCACAAGTGTAGACTCTAAAAAAGTTGTATTAAACTCTAAAACCTTTATGATTATATATGATAGAGAAGCAAAAAAAGAGACACGCATAGAAAAATCCGAAGAATTATCCGGTGTAGCTCTAACTATTGTTAAAGATAAATACCTGTTATACTATGTAACCGATAAAGCAACCAATGACAACAAAACAACCTTAAAACAATTAAATATAGAAACTAATGAAATAACCGAATTAGTGACATTAGACGATTATCGTATGTATGCTTCTAATGATATGATAATCTCGACACATTGGGTATCTGATACAGATACAAACCAATACCAGATATATACCTACAAATAAACTTAAAGGAGAATAACAATGAATCTGGAACAACTTTATACCGAACACTATAAATCTGTATACTACACATGTTACAAATATCTTCAAAACGAAGAAGACGCCAAAGATATGGCGCAAAATGTATTCATTAAAGCTTTTGATAAGATTGACACGCTTAAAGATACCAGTAGCTTTAAAGGCTGGATTAATCGTATTGCCGCCAATGAATGTATTAATGAGTTAAAGAAAACTAATCGCATAAAACTCGAGGAGCTTACTGCTACAAGTAGCGAAGGCGAAAGCTTTGAACATATTGAAGATGAAAGCCAAAAGAATCCAGAGGAGGTTGTCATTGATGATGATGTACGAGACATACTTTTAGACATTATCAATGGTCTTCCTCAAGACCAGCGAATCGCAGTTCATTTGTATTATTATCAGGATATGACTGTTAAAGAGATATCTCAGATTTTTGGTTGTTCAGAGCAGACTACTCGTAACAGACTAGGTTATGCTAGAAAGAATATTAAAAAAGAAGTAGACAAGTTAGAGGATAAAGGTGTACAACTTCGCTCTATTGCACTTTTACCATTTTTATATCTTATATTTCAGGCGGAGGAGAGCTTCGCACAGGTTGCAGTGCCAGCATATTCAACACTTTCAGCTACAGTAAGTATAGACGCCGACGTAGCAAATGCAGAAATGAATTCCTCAGCTGAAGCTACAAACACTGCTACTACTTCTTCTGGCGCTGCCTCAACCACTACTGCCACTGCTTCAACTGCTTCAACTGCTGCCACCGTCGCTTCGTCTGGTACTGCTGCAACCGCTACTACCGCTGCTGCTGTTGCAGGTGCTACAAAATCCGCAGTATTATTTGGCCTTAGCATGAAGGCAGTTATTGCCGCTATTGTAACTATAGCAGTCGTTACTGCTACAATAGTTGTTGCTGTTCTTCCTAAGGGTGACAATCAGAACAAAGAGAATAATAGCCAAGTTTCATCAGATAGCACACCTGACAAAGACGATAACGACAATTTGGATGATACTAATGTTAACACTGATGCAGACAAGTCTTGGGGAAAAGTTATTATTGATAATAAAATTGATTTAAGCCATACTTTTTTAGGCTCCCATAACGATTCCCATCTTCTATATGACAGATATGGAGCCACCTCTTCCGATGTAAACGGTGACTATTATATCATACCGTTAAATGACAAGTATAATTACTATGAAACGCCAGATTTTATTGCGCAAAGCACAGATTACACTAACATTATTGAATACACAGAACCTAGTGAACTCCACTATGAATACAACGAAAACCTTTACCAAGATCTCACAGGTCCTGTATATGTTGTAAAAAAAGATACTGCGTCAGATGTTATTGCTAACAAGGAATACCTAACCCCAGAAGCTAATATTGATTTAGGAGAAGTGCTAATCAATGGACACACATTGAAGCTTCCTTGCAAAGCCTCTTACCTTGCCCAAATTAATCTGGGCGAGATTAATCTGGGTGAATCTTTGTCCATAACAAATGGTACTATGATAGAAAAATATCCCGGAGCAGACACATATTCCAACTCAGGTGAAATTGAATATTTCAACATAAATGATTCAAAAATCATGTTAGACCCAAAAGAAATATTAGTTATTTCCTGCATCTATACCTATCCTCAGACTCGCGAAGACAATGGGCATCAAACAGGTTTGATACAAGTCAACTACATACTATATAATGATGCTGACACACCAACAAGCTTAGGCGACTGTATGATTTATGGTGTAAATACTTATCTAGTCCATAACCTATGTCTGGACACTGCAAATGTTTGGCCACAGGTATGCTTTCCTGGATATGTATCATACGCTGCAAGTCGCGAGTATGTTATGAAACAGTATGGTATACCTGTTGCTGTCACAGGCGTTTGGCCCGAAGGCATCACAATGTTTGAAGGTGATAACTATTGCTGTATTCTAGGAGCCAGAGTAATAGATGTGCCAACCATACAACATTGCAAAACAACATATTTTATGATGAAGGACGAACTTAAAGAATTCGTAAAAGAGAACTTCGATTAATATAAAGCAAGTGCCACACTTCAAAAAGCGTGGCACTTGTTATTTATTCCATATTACCTTTCCTCTCTTCTACTCTTCCCCATTCTCCACTTCATACTCGCTCTTAACCTGTACATAGAACTGAGCAGTGGCTGAGTTCATGTATGGTGTTACATATATACTGGCAAGTCCGCATGTTAATGTTATAAGAATTACCCATGGAATAAATGATAGTTTGAGCATAAAATAATCCATCTTATGTCCATCCATCATATTCTTACTCATGTCCACAGCATCTGTGATTGGAATGCTAGGATTCTCCGCAATTATATAGGTTGTCATAGAATATTTTATTCCTGCAATCAATCCTGGAATAAAGAACAAAAACGACCACAACACTATAAGAATTGTTGTATATAAACTTGCTCCTACTGCTTTAAACACATATAGAAATCCTTCAAATATCGTAGAAAACCTTGCATCCCTAGACTCTACTATATCCAGATACAATTTACACTCTCCATATTTAGCTATTATGAGGAATAGGCTTATAGCCAATGGCACTACAAGAAATAAGATGTCATATTTCATGTAAAACTTTATTATAGCGTCAATTACCTCACTATCAAGCAATTCCTTATATAAACTGGTGTTTATAGCAATGTTTTCTACTGCAGATAATGCCTCGTTTACTAAGGTAAAAAAGCCTATAAACAACGTAATAAGTACTGCAACTCCCCACTGATTATGAAAGGCAATTTTTGCATCCTCTTTTATTCTTCCCCAAATAAAATCATTATTCATAATTACTTCCTCGCTTTCTGAGTACAAGCCTTCATAGCCTCAATCACACTACTTCTAAATCCCTTCTCTTCAAGAACTCGAACAGCCTCTATTGTTGTTCCGCCAGGAGAGCAAACCATATCCTTTAATTCTCCTGGATGCTTTCCTGTCTCTAAAACCATCTTAGCACTTCCCATAACTGCCTGTGCAGCAAACTTATACGCTTTATCCCTTGGCATTCCATCAGCAACCGCAGCATCAGCCATTGCCTCAATGAACATAAACACATAAGCTGGAGAACTTCCACTTACAGAAACAACTACATCCATAAGGTTTTCTCCCACAACCTCAGCCTTACCAAACCCTGATAGGATTTTGCATACAAGATCAAGTTCATTTTGTGTCACATTATCATTAGCACATACTCCTGTTATTCCTTCGCAAACCAATGCAGGCGTATTTGGCATAGTTCTTACTACCTTAACCTTTTTGCCAAATCTCTCTTCAACAGACGCTATAGTTTGCCCTGGAGCAATAGTAATGACTATCTGCTCTTCATTAACAACCGATGCAATCTCTTGAATCACTGCGCTATAATACATTGGTTTAACTGCCAACACTAGTATCTTAGACTGTCTTGCAACTAGTTTATTATCATTTGTTGTTTCAATTAGAAGATTATTTGCTGCATTACGCACTGCCATCTCATTAGCATCTGATGCAATAATCTCATTTGCCTTAAATATCTTACTTTTGATTATTCCACCAATCATGGCACTAGCCATATTTCCACATCCAATAAATCCAATTTCTTTATTCATAATTCTTTTCTCTCTTTCTCTTGTGCTATTAATCCACATTTATCAAACTACCGATGCTCTCAGTAATTCTTCTTGCCACATAAGGATTATTCATTGTATACAGATGAATTCCGTCCACTCCATTACTTATCAAATCAACGATTTGGTCTATGGCATAGGCAATTCCCGCATCCCTTAACGCCTGAGGGTGTCCATCATATTTTTGCATCATCTTCACAAACTTATTAGGAAGGCTGGCTCCACACATAGTAACCATTCTCTCTATCTGATTCTTATTAATAACCGGCATAATTCCAGCTTCAATAGGCACATTTATTCCCGCTATTCTCGCCTTTTCTAAAAAACTATAAAAGGCATTATTATCAAAGAAAAGTTGTGACATAAGATGTGTTGCTCCTGCATCCACCTTTTTCTTAAGATTAATAATATCTTCCACCATGGAGGTTGCCTCTCCATGAGTCTCAGGATAACATGCCCCTGACACATGAAAATCATAATCTTTCTTAATAAACTCCACTAAATCACTGGCGTGTTTGAAGTCCTCTTTAATAGGGATATTAGGATTTATATCCCCTCGAAGAGCCAGTATATTCTCTATTCCCGACTTTCTTAATTCTCCAAGCACTTCGACCACATCCTCTTTAGTGGAAGAAATACAAGTAAGGTGTGCCACCGGGTCCACATTATATTTTTCTTTAATTATAGTTGCAATCTCACAAGTGGTATACTTATCTTCTCTGCTGCCTGTACCATAAGTTACACTTATAAAGTCTGGTTTCAAATCACTTAATTGCTCTAAAGTTTCATAAATTGTCTCTATAGGACTAGTTCTCTTTGGCGGAAATATCTCAAAAGAAAACACCGTTTTATCATTTTGAAATTTGTCAATAATCTTCATAATATTCTCCATTCCTGTTCAGTTTCATCGTTTCGTTTCTTATTCAACGCAACTTTTTCTACCATATATGTTTTACAATAAATCACAGTTTTTAGCAAACTATTTTTTATATTGCAAAACAGGCAACATTATGGTAAATGTTGTTCCTGTTCCATATTGAGAATTTATTGTAATACTTCCAGTATGCTTTAATATTATAAGTTTTGCTATAGAAAGTCCAAGTCCATGTCCTGATATGTTTTTCTTTCTAACATCATCTGCTCTGTAAAACCTTTTAAAAATATTATCAATGTCTTTTCTCTTCATGCCTATACCCGTATCCTTTATGGATATGTAGCATTTTCCATTCTTAGACTCACAACTGATTATTATGCTATCTCCCTCTTTAGAATACTTAACAGCATTGTCCACAAACACTCTAACCGCCTGTTTAATTGATTGTTTGTCTCCATATATATAACAACTGTCAATTCCGTATGTGTCAACATTTCTGTCCTTTGCAACCATTTGAGTTTCTTTCAACGTATCGGTTATCATTTCTGCCACATCAAACTTCTCCTTGTTAAGTTTTAATGTTTTCTTATCATGTCTAGACAAAAACAATAACTTTTCAACAAGTTCCTTCATAGCCTGAGATTCATTCTTTATGGCCTCTACTGACTCTTCCATAACCTCTTTATCTTCTTTTCCCCAACGGTCTAACATATTTATATAACCTTGAATAACCGCTATAGGGGTCCTAAGTTCGTGGGACGCATCCGATACAAACTGCTTTTGGCTTTCATAGGAAAGTTCTAGTCTGTCCAACATTGTGTTAATTGTACCCGCCAAATCCTTAAGTTCGTTTTTGGTACCTTCCACATTAAGTCTTTGACTGCTTAGATTATTCGCTGTAAGCCTTTGCGCCGCCATAGACATATCATCAATAGGCTTTAGGATTCTCTTTGTCTGGGTTCGTCCACAGTACACCATGTACACTGTAAGGAATAGTATAATAATCATCATAATTCCCAACACTTCTACAAACACATCTATTTCCTTAGAATAATCCATTTGAAAATGTATAAAGTATTCCTTCTTGGCATTTATCTGTCTGTCTTCAAACATAATAAATCTTACTTTACCATCTGTTCTTTCACAATATGCCTTTCCAAGAATATTTACACTATTATATGCTTTGTAGTCTATATCATCATAGATAACATTCCCCGCCGTATCCTCTACTCGCATTTTTATGTCTGTATTCTCATATACTCTGTGATATTCTTCTTTTGTTATTTCACCCTTCTCCATTCCCGCTACAATTTCATCAATCTCTTTTTCATGATTAACACTGCATACAGTAATAAATGTCAGGATAAATAATAACACAATTATCACCGAGTTAATAATGAAAAGTTTCATATAATTTAAAGCAATCCTAAATTGAATAGAAAACCTAAGTTTGCTAAAGAACTCTTCCTTTTTCTTTCGTAGTGGCAAAACAGTTTTTATTAAAATCTTTCTTATTCTCTCAATTGTTCTGTCAGCCAAATCTTATTCCTCGCTTCTGATAATGTATCCAATACCTCTAACAGTTCCAATTATTTTAACTCCATATTTATCGTCTATTTTTTGTCTTAAATACCTGACATACACATCAACAACATTGGTATCTCCAAAATACTCATATCCCCATACGACATTTAAAATGTTATCTCTTGAAAGAGCAGTATCCTTATTCTTGAGAAGATATTCTAAAAGTTCGTATTCTTTTTTAGTAAGTGTAAGTTCATCATCACCATAATAGGCTGTGTGACTGGTAATATTTAATTTAAGTTTTCCATACTCTAAAGTCTTTACTTTCTTTTCCTCACCAGCTTTAGCACGACTTAGGTGAACTTTAATTCTTGCAAGCAGTTCTTCAATGGCAAAAGGTTTTGTCATATAGTCATCTGCGCCCTTGTCAAATCCAGACAGTTTGTCTGTAACATCATCTTTAGCAGTAAGCATAATTATGGGTATCTTCACCCCTGCTTCTCTCGCTTTAGCACAAATCTCAAAACCAGACATCCCGGGAAGCATTACATCCAATACTGCCAAATCGTAATCCTCTTTAATAATCTCTTCGCTACCCTGAGTGCCATCATGAACAGCCTTTACTTCGTAACCCTCATGCTTTAACTCCAATTCAACAAATCTTGCAATCTTAATCTCATCCTCAACTATAAGTATTCTAGCCATTCCTTCACTCTCTCTTTCCTAATACTGTAACCTTACACATTTCTCCTAACCATTACAAAATGTTTTAGATAAAATACATAGAATTTATTCTTATCTTCAAAAATCTTATCCACAAACTCTGCATATATTCTCTTCACATTTTCAAATTCTTCTTCTGTAATTCCTTCCTTACTAAACAATTCTTTATGTATACTCTCCATATATGAAAGGGCATCTTTCTCACTTAAAAACTCGTAGGTTTCAGACAGAAGCCTTGCATAGTCATCATATCTTGTGTCATTTTCATATACTATTCCTGTTCTTTTGTTAATTCTTTCAAAAACAGTAAATATATACTTCAATGTACCTCTTCTCGTAATAAGCCTTTGACTAATTCTATAATTCTTTGTTTTTCTAAATATTATATAACTTGTTATCAGTGCCAACAAGCATGTGAACCCTATGATAATTCCCAAGGACAGTGGACTTATTTTTCCTGTGTCTTCATTCTTGTCTTTGTCGTCATCATTTAATGCTTCCGGCTTTATGGTAGCCTTAGGTTCACTTGTTTTTTCAGGTTGCACTGAAGGTTTTGGCTCATTTGTTGGCTTTGGTTCTTTTGTTTTGACTGGTTCTTTTGTTGGCTCAGGTTCTTTTGTTTTAATTGGTTCATTTGTTGGTCTGTTACCCTGCAGCGCCTCTTCTATTACGCTTTCAAAGCCATATCCTAAAGAACTAACCTTAGTCATTTCTACCGGAACCCAGCCTATTCCCATTAGATAAACTTCAACCCATGCATGAGCATTTGCACCATATACAGGCACCTCATACATCTGATAATTAGTTTCTCCATATACTCCGTAATCTCCTTCAACTTCTACACAAACCCCTTCAGTATCCGTTTCTCTAGCTTTTGAATAGTTCTCCTTAGTAAGTACATAACCTTCTACATATCTTACCGGAACTCCCATTTCTGCCAACAGAAGCGCTCCTGATGTAGCAAAGTGCATACAATATCCTCTTCGACTTTCCTTTAGGAAAAAGGATGCGCTATCTAAATCTGTATGGTTTTTAGGCGGACTTAATGTATATGTCATATTTGACGAAAGATAACTTTGAACAAACTTAACGTTATTAATTATCTGGTCGTTAATCTCTACCTTTTTGTCTAACAAATCCGGATAATTCGTCAGATAATCTTCATCTACTCCATACATGGAGTTTGAGATTAGTACATCATTTTTAATATCCCTTACATATCCTAAATCTATCCAACTATTAACCAGTTCCCTTCTGTATGCGTCCGAAAAATTATCTGCTAAATATTGATTATTAAACTCATACAAGTCATCATCAGTCACATATTTTCCATTATCATTACATAACTCCTCCCAGTGGCTTCCTACAATCTCAAATCCACTGTCAGTTATATTATCAAGGCTGACATCATATTTAAAAAAGTATGACTGACCCTCGTAGGAATTCAAAATACTTCCATCCTCATTATAGGAATGTCCGTACGCAACATCTCTAGTGAAGTAAGGAATAAAGTTAGTTCCTGATCCTTCTTTTGTGCTATCTATTATTATCGTATTGTATGGAATTACATATAATCTACCTTCTAATTCTCTCAAATAATTTGCCGCATACCTAGGCTCTACATAAGACTTTTTATTCCACCCCCATCTTCCATCTTCATAGGTATCTGCAATATATCCTTTTATATAAAGTTTGTCTGTCAGTTTACCTACTGTAACTGTCATTTTTTCCTTTGTACCATCTAAGGATATCTCCCCCTCAGGAATTACTCCAAAAGCCATTCCTCCACCATTTTTGACTCTCTTTAGAATCTTGTCAACATCCACGTCAAACGGAAGTTGTGGTAGTTTACCTTTCCCCTCACCCACATCTATTTCATTTATACCATTTATCTTATCCGCAAAATCTAGTCCAAGATTGAAGGAATTGTTTAACTTTTTCTCAAGGCTAACAAGTTCGTTTTCTAAACCATCTCTCATATCACTCGCTTTTTTCTTCTCGTAATCATCTTTAGGAAATACTAATGATGTAACAAGAACAACCATCAAAGCAGCAACCATGGAGATTAGCATTATCTTCACATATGCGCCGGTAGTCATCTGTTCCGTGGCACTTACCTGATACTGTTTTTTGTATATTTTCATTTCTTTTTTTATGAATTCTGACTGTTTCCCGTATTCTTTATACCCCACTATACCATCTGCACAGGTAACACCCACAAGTATTAGTTCATATACTATAAACCAAATAAAATTTGGCATTATACCTACTATCATGCATGCTCCAACACAAGGCATGGTAAATACTGCAAATAATGTTGTTCCGCCTAATGTCTTTACTGTAGCAACTATAACAATAGCACTAAAAACCCCCATCACCACAAATAATAATGTAATATCCCTACTTGATGATGACGTGGCAATTACCTCTCGTCCTTCATACTCTTGCATTCTCATATGGATAATATCAAAAAAAGTACCCACACACTTTATAAGTTTCTTTATATTAAGGCGAATACCTATTCCATAAATCAGAATAATAACACTATATATAGTCCAGATTAATTTTTTGGACAAGTATGTTCTTGCAAATGAAAGCCCCACCATAATAGTTGCAATTGGTACAAAAACATTAAAAGGGCTTACATTCATCCCCATGGAATCTATCAAACCCATATAAGCTGCAAATAAACCTACAGACAAAAGGATAGCCATTGCAAATGTATAGACTACTCCCGCTTTTTTTGATACTCTGGCATCATATCTTCCCTCAACAGGAATAAATAATCCTATCTTTTTAGCGGCCAAAAGACGCTTTTCAAACTTATTATACTTACCTTTCTTGGCAGCTTTTGCAAGAATCTTATCTCTGTCTCTAACAAGTTTTTGTCTTTGTTTATTCAGTTTTTCCTGTTTCCTTTTACTTGCCATATTAATCTCATTTCCCAGTAATTTTCACAAAATTCTCTATACTTTTAACTATATTCTACAACTCAAAACCAGCCAAGGATTGTTTATTAACCATCTCAACAATATGCAGATACATATCATTTGCCGCAATTAAAGTCTTTGCTTCATTTGAAACGGACTTTTCGCTTCCTGCCACCAAAAGAAGTTTCTTAATTGCATTACGCTGACTATAACTAATCGCATCTAAACTTGTCGCTGTAAACCCTGTGGTTATGTAGTATATATGTGCATCTGTCTCTGCGTAAAACTCGTTATAATAATTCATTGCCAGATTATATCCGTCACTATATATTCTAACAGATAACAAAGCCGCTGCAATCTGAGTAAGGCTAGTTTCTTTTGTAACCTTAAGTCTGTCACAGCATTTATTTTCCTTGTCATACCAAGCAATATAATGAACAAGGTCTAATTCCTTAATTAGTTTTAATGAAAGTGTAAGTGCCGTTTCTATCTGAGTATCAATATAATCTTGAGAATATGGCGATCTTCCATCATCAAAAAGTTCCACCATTATCACAATTCCGTTTCCTACAGGAAGACTAAGTTCCTTAACTATCAGTTCATCTGTTTTTCCGCTTATTTTCCAGTTAACCGTATTAAGACGGTCGCCCTGAACATATGGACGAATATCAAAAACTTCTGACACATCTTCTCCTTTTTTAACCTTGGAAAACACATCACTTTCTACCACAACTGCGGTATTTGTTGGCATTTCATCACTATCTATTATTCCCATCTGTGGTATTACCGGAAATACGCTTTCGGCATACACATCTATCTTTAGTCTTGTAAGCCTAAATATATCATATATATATGCCCTACCTATCTTCACTTTAATATTTCCACAGCAGGATGCGCGAAAAACAATAGTCTTTGTCTGCCATCCCCTATTGATGGTATACACTTTTTTTCTTACAACATCCTTAACTCCCTGCATCATATTTTCCACTTCAATGTCCAAATCCATAACAAGTACTGGAAGTAAAGTTTTGTTGTTTATTTTAATTACGATTTCTTGCAAATCATTCTTGATAATCCTGCTCTTTACCATCTCTAAGTCTAGTTCTATTTTCTTTCTTGCGTACACGTTGTAAACAAAAAAACTTATTGGCAAAGCAAGCAACATAACGAACAATAAGAGCAATCCGTAATTCTCATATAAAACTGACCAAATTCCCACCGCTAATACAATTAGCAGATGTCCTAAAAGTTTCCTAGTCATATCTTCTCCGTTCCAAAGTGTTTTTCACACCTCGCTCCATTCATCTGCGAAACTACTTAATTCTAGGGGACTGTACACTCTTGAATATCTCATCTATTATAGCGTATACCGTTACATTATTAACTCTCGCCTTTGTATTAGGAATTATTCTGTGACCCATAACAGAAGTTGCAACTTCCATTACATCTTCAGGAATAACATAATTTCTTCCATTCAAGAACGCCATAGCCTTTGACATATTAAGAAGCGCAATACTTCCTCTTGGGCTTACTCCAAGTCTTATGTGTGGATGCTTTCTTGTTGCCGCACAAATACTTGCAATGTATTTTAATATCTCATCAGCTACAAAAACATCTTCTACTTCTTTCTTAATCTCCACAAGTTCTTCTTTGCTGATAATTTTTCCAATAGTGTCTACTGTTACTTTATTTACCTTACTTTTCAACATGGTAAACTCACTATCCAAATCCGGATATCCCATAGAAACCTTAATCATAAATCTGTCAAGCTGAGACTCAGGTAGTAACTGTGTACCCGCTGAACCTGAAGGGTTCTGAGTTGCAAGTACGAAGAAAGGCTCTGGAAGCGGTCTTGTAACACCGTCTACAGTAACCCTACCTTCTTCCATAACTTCCAAAAGCGCTGATTGCGTTTTAGGAGAAGTTCTGTTAATCTCGTCCGCAAGGAATAGATTACAGAAAATCGCACCTGGCTTGTATTCAAATTCTTTCTCATTATTAAGAATATTAAAACCCACCACATCTGATGGCATAACGTCAGGTGTAAACTGCATTCTTCTCTGTGTACACTCCATGGCTCTTGAAAATGCCATTGCCATTGTTGTTTTACCAACACCTGGCATGTCCTCTAAAAGTACATGACCACCTGCAATAATAGACGCCATAATCTGCTTAATAACTCTATTTTTACCAATAACTACTTTACATACTTCATTCATTACCTTATAGGCTTTTTCGTAATTTGCACTCATAAAACTCTCCATTTCGAATAACATCTTTTATAGTTTACTATCTATAATAATCCGTATCAATATATTTTAGCACAATAAAGTGTTAGGTACAAGAGTTACTGCTTATTATGAGATTTTGAATTTATATATTAAAACACCCTCTGTCCATCTAACAGAGGGTGTTACATATTATATCTTAACCATTTTATTGTTTGTTCACCACATTTCATTATCCCATCATCTGAGGAATATATTCCGCTATATTAACCGCGTGATCCGAGATTCTTTCCATATTGTTAATAACATCAAGGAAAATTACGCCACTTTGAGTATTGCACACTTGCTTTGATAGTCTGTCTATGTGTTTTTCTCTAAGTTTTTCTTCAAGTTCATCCACCCTGTTTTCAAAGAATCTGGTAGCCTTAGCCGCTTCCACATTATCATTCTTCCATGCTTCTATGGCATTTTCCAAAGACAAGTACATACATTCAGTAATAATCTTTAAATCATCCATTCCTTCTTTAGAAAAGCAATTGTCTTCGTCTATCTTTTGCTTTGCCAAATCTGCGATATTTTCACAATGGTCACCGATTCTTTCAATATCACTTACCGCATAAAGCATATTCTTTATGCGTTCGTGCTGAAACTGGGTAAGACTTTTATTATCTATTTTAACGAAATAATCCATCAGTTCTTTTTCTCGTTCATTGATAATCTTCTCGCACTCATATACCTCTTCAACTAACGCCATGTCATTTTCTTCTAGGGCCTTCATACATCTTCTCACATTATCAAGAGTAAACTCTGCCATGCGTTGAACTTGATTTACTGCATTTTGAATGGCAAAAGATGTACTTCCAAGAAGACGACTATCTAAAGCTGCACCTATCTCTTCTGGTGTATGATGTCTCTTTGCATCCTTATCTATTTCTTCATTTTCCTTATCCACTTTTACATCCCTGATAAATAATCCCGAAAGTTTAACTAATTTATTAGCAAATGGTAAAAGCAAAATGGTATTAGTCACATTGAATATAGTGTGGAAAATAGATATCTGTACACTACTAATCGTAGACGTTGCCCACTCACTGTTGAGTTTAAAAATAACAAACATTATTGTACCAAATATTACAGCACCTATAGTATTAAATAATAGATGAATCACTGCTGCCCTTTTTGCAGTTTTGTTTGCTCCTATACTAGAAAGCATTGCAGTGATACATGTACCAATATTCTGACCTAGCGTTATAAATATAGCACTATTCCAATTAACCACTCCATTAATTGCAAGGGTCTGTAAAATACCCACAGATGCTGATGAACTTTGAATAATGGCCGTAACAACAGCACCTGTAAGAATACCAAGAATAGGGTTTTGTCCAAGCACTGAAAATGCTTTAGAAAATATAGGGGCATCCTTATAAGGTGTTATAGCACCAGACATTAGACTAAGACCTATGAATAAAAACCCAAAACCTATAATTATCTCTGCAACATCCTTCTTGCCTTCTTTCTTGGCAAACATAAGCAAGAATGCTCCGAAACCAACGAATAAAGGTGCATAAAATTCTGGTTTTAAAAGGCCCCCAAGTTCACTCATAGATACCAGCCATGCGGTTACTGTAGTACCAATGTTAGCACCCATAATAACTCCAACAGCCTGAGTTAAATCCATAATTCCTGCATTAACAAAACCAACTACCAAAACAGTTGTAGCTGAAGAACTCTGGATAATGGCAGTGATGAGAGCACCTACCACTATAGCCAAAAACTTGTTATTAGTAAGCCATTTAAATAGTTTCTTTGTCTTTTCACCAGCCGCCTTGTTAAGTCCATCTGCCATAGTATTCATACCATAGATAAACATTCCAAGTCCGCCAATAAACCCAAATATCGCCTCTACAATTTCTATTTTCATAATCTGTCCTCTTCCATTTCTTTTTTTCTTTTCAACTTCATAAATCACTTTTATTAAAAACCTTTAAAATAAAGTTTGTATTCAGTCTATGTAAATTTTATGTAAAATTCCAAACCACTATTTTGCCATAAATCCACAAAAAACCATTTACATTTTAATTAGAATGGTACAGAATATAAAAGATATTTTTAGTTTTATGTTATTAAGTGATTTTTATACACTTGCTGGCATGGTGATACAAATTTTAACCATGACTAGATGAAAGGATTATTATGATGATATATATTGTTGAAGATGATACTAATATCAGAGAATTAGAAGAGTATGCACTGACAAGTAGTGGCTTTGAGGTTAAGACATACTCCGATGGCGAGAATATAGTTTCTGATTGTATTGCTTCTACTCCTGACCTATTACTTTTAGACATTATGCTTCCTGGGGAGGATGGCATAAGTATTCTAAAAAAACTTAGAGCCAACGCGACAACCAAAAATCTACCCATCATTATGGTTACAGCAAAATCATCGGAAATTGATACGGTAAAAGGTTTAGACAACGGAGCAGATGACTATATAACAAAACCTTTTGGCATAATGGAATTGATTTCTAGAATTCGTGCACTATTAAGAAGGAGTGTCTTAGCCACAGTTTCAGCAGAAAACATAATAACCTATGGACCTATTGTTATTGATGAGGGAAAGCATAAAGTATTAGTTGACGGAAAAGAGTGCAAACTCACATACAAAGAATATGAACTATTAAAATACCTAATCAGAAACAAAGGAATTGTTTTGTCTAGAAACCAACTAATTGAAAAAGTATGGGGATTTGACTATCCAGGGGAAAGCCGAACTGTGGATATGCATATTAAAACCCTAAGACAAAAACTATCACCTGCAGACCACTTAATTAAAACTGTGCGAAATGTTGGCTATATAATTGAATAGAATTGGAGAAACCTATGAAAAGACTACACACCACAATTAATAAAAGACTAACCCTAATATGTGTGTTTACTTCTTTGCTTACCATTATCATAGTAAGTTATATTTTCTATTGCATAGATAAGGGCGTTGACAACTCAGATTTTTTAACCATAGTTATATACTCTCTTCCAGCAATATTACTATTAATTGGTTTGATTTTTCTAATGTCCCTATTTGTCACTCGCAAACTGACAAATAGCATTGTAAATCCAGTAATCGAAATGGCCGAACACATGGAAGCAATTGAAAATCATATTGCATATGAGGAACTCTTACCATTTGCAAGAAAGATAAAGTCACATGATGCTATGCGTCAAGAGTTTACGGCAAATGTGTCACACGAACTAAAAACCCCCCTAACCTCAATTTCTGGTTATGCCCAACTTATGTCCGCAGGCATGGTAAAACCTGAAGATATAAAAAACTTTTCCGACAAAATTATGTCAGAATCTCAGCGCCTTTTATGTCTTATAAATGACATAATCAAACTTAGTCAATTAGACGAAACAAGTCTTAATATGCTTTTGGAAAGAGATTTTAAACCAGTCAACCTTTTATCGGTATCTGAAGATGTAGTAAACTCATTATCTGATATAGCGCAAAATAAACAAGTCACATTTTCTATTATTTCTAATCCAAAAGAAAACTACATAGTAAAAGGGGATAAAGGTCTGCTTACAGAACTTGTTTACAACCTGTGTGACAATGCAATTCGCTATAATAACGAGGGCGGAACCATCACTCTTACTATCAGCAGAGAATATACTGGTGTTGCCAAAATTCTTAATGATTGCGTTGAGAATGCATTTGTGGTACTATCTGTTAGGGATTCAGGCATCGGAATTGAACCGGAGCACCAGCCACATATATTTGAAAGGTTTTACAGAGCAGATAAAAGTCACTCTAAGGCTACCGGCGGAACAGGTCTTGGTCTTTCCATAGTAAAACACATTGCCACAATACATAAGGCATTCATAGACCTAGACTCAGAACCGGGTTTTGGCACGGAAATCGAGGTTCATTTTCCTGATTATATAGAATAAGAATTATACATCTTATTCCCCGTTTATATAATTAGTTTTCAAGAACAATACATAGAAAGGATAATGTCAATTCACTTAAAGACAATACAACCTATGAAAATTCTCTCATTTTTTACTCGTTACGCATTACGCCCTCTGGGTGTTTTCTCTATATTTACAAGATTAAAAAGATTTATCGCTTACATAGTAATACCATTTTTAATTTGCAGCATAGGGCAAGCCTTTTACTCTTACTGCAATAGCGGTTACGCAAAAAAAGCATATATCCCAAGTTATATTCTAGGGTTTATTATATTTGAGGCTTTCTTTTTATTGTTTGCAGCAATTACCAGACATACGAGAAGGGCAACCATTATTATGTGCAGTTGCAGTTTCATCTATCTTGTAGGAAGTCAGTTTAAGATATACTACACCTTCGACCCTATAATGATATCCGACTTTTTATTCTTAAATGACACTGGCTCCTTAATGGAGATTGTGGGAAATACTTTTTTTGATACTTTGTTTTCTTTGCTGCCTGCTATACTTATAATGCTTGCATTATTTATTATAATCTGTAGATTAGCATTTAAAACTGACAGACATTTTTACACCCCATGGAGACGAATTCCATGTCTTGTCTTGTCCATAATCTTTATTGTAGCTTTGTTCATTCCAAGAACACCTGTATCTGCAATAATGAAGAAGACTTTCTTCGAAGTTACCGCTGAAAAAGACAACCATACAACTACCAACATTGCTTACTATAATAAGCACGGAGTAATATCAGGAATATATGGTCTTTATCTTACCAATCAGTTAGAGAAACCAAAAGACTACGAAAAGACCATTGCCACTTTGGAAAAAGAACTTAAAGAACTTGAAGAAAACAATCCTTCCCACACTAATAACCCAGCTAAAAACTGGGGTAACCCGAATATAATAATGGTATTTTCAGAAGCATTCTGGGACATTTCCAAAATGGATGATATAACATTTGACAAAGAAGTCACTTCTAACTTTAATGCCCTAAAAGAAGAAGGCATATATTTTGAAATGATATCTCCATCCTTTGGAGGAATTTCCGCCAATGTTGAATTTGAAGTATTAACGGGAAGTTCTCTTCGATACTACGGAACCGGTTACATTCCATATATGCAGTTAATGACCAGCGATAAATATGCTAATATGCCAAATGTACCTACGGAACTAAACAATAACGGATATAATACGAAAATTATATCTACATGGTCAGACAAACTATTCAAATGTAAGAATGCTTACGAATATTTTAAGGTAAATGAAACTCTATACAACACAGACTTTGAAAACCCAGACAAAAAGGGAGGACGAATCTCAGAAAAAGAAGTGGTCGACACTCTTATCTCTCAAATGGAAAACAAAAAGTCTGATGAAAAAGTCTTCCTTATGGCACTTACAGCTCAAACTCATATGCCATATCCAAAAGACAGATACACCGAAGAAGAATATGACATAAAAGTAACGAATAGCAATAACCTTCCTGAATATGTTACGGACTCTTTAAGATGTTATGCGCAAGGTGTGTATGATGCTGACAAAGAACTTGCAAGGCTTTATGAATATATTCAAACCCTAGATGAGCCAACCATAATTATCTTTTATGGAGATCATTTGCCATACATCAACCAAGAAGATGGCTCAGATGCTTATCCTTTAATGAGTTATTTTAATACTGACGACGAACTTTTGAATACTTATCGCAAGTACAATACTCAGTGTTTGGTTCTAGGTAACTTTGATTTAGGAGAAGATAACATAGACACATTAGGTCCAAATATGATAATGCCATATGTATTCAGTAGATGTGATTTGAAAGTGTCGCCTTACTTTAGATGGCTAAGCACAAGAATAGACAATAGCAAAACTTCAAACCACATTGTGGCAGGCAATCCTTTAGTGGCTAAAGATGCACAAGGCAATCTCCATAACCCAGCCACTCTCACCGGAGAACTTGCAAAAGATAATAATGAACAAGCTTGTATCAACTGGAAGTATTTCGTGGAAGTGGACACAGATTAAAAAATGCCCCTGATAAACTAGGTTAAAATCCTATATTTATCAGGGGATTACTTATTCTATTGCCAAAACGCATCCCAAAATTCATAGTTTATGATAAAAAAATAATTTTTTTAAAAAAAGTACTTGCATTTTATATAACTCTGCTATATAATAATCCTTGCGTTGAAAAACAGACGCCAATTTAATAAATGCGCGACTAGCTCAGTTGGTAGAGCACCTGACTCTTAATCAGGGTGTCCAGGGTTCGAACCCCTGGTCGCGCACTAAAGGTCGAAGGCTTAGCATTAAAGCAGGTTTTCGGCTTTTTTCATTAAGCAAAGAGCCGAAAATCAAAAAATACATATACCCTGAATATGAGTTTACTCATAATGAAGGGTATATGTATTTTTTGATTTATGGCGAATGCCATGACCGAGGCAACGCTTTGCGTTGTCGAGGTTAGGCTCTTTGCTTAACTTATGCATATCTCGAAGGTTATATTTTACATCAATCATCTATTCGAGTTTAGTATATCCTGCTGCATACAACTCGTTCATAAATGCTTCTTTAGTCAAACTAGTTTTAGTCAACGCTTTTTCTATTGTAATACTTTCATCAATTATTAAAGATATTAATATTGCAGTCTCCCCACGCTCTATTCCTTGCTCTATTCCTCGCTCCATCCCTATTTCCATTCTATCATTTATCCATTTTTCAAATGCTTCACACATAGTTTTTTCCTCCCTTTTTTCTGAAGCCACGCTATCCATTACTTCTTCCAGCCTTTCATCGTGCAAATATGCTGATATGAACCTATAGGAATCTTCAGGGTGTTTGAATCGAAAATCATACTTCCAAGGCTCAAACTTCCCTTCTCTCATATCCTTTAGCAAAGTGAATATCCCTTTTAAGTCACTTTTGAAACGTCCTATCTCTTCATCTGTCAAAAAATTCATATCTATCACATGTATCTTATAATCATTAACATAGGGCCATAGTTCTTCGTTATATGAAATGCATTCCTTAAGGGATTTAGGCTTTCCCCACCTCGTATCAGAAAAATTCAGCACGATGGTTATAGATGAATTCAGATAAGGCAGTTTAAAACTTTCTGCATTGGTTATCTGCTCTAAATACTCTCCATAATCATATCCCATAACCCTTACAGGCATCAGATTATCCCTCTCCGTTTGGTTTTCTATCCCCAAAGACACAACTATTAACGACGAATCTTCATATATTTTACATTCATCTCTATTGCGTTCTCTTATTCCATCCTTAGATTCTACCAGCACATTAGTTACTCCTGGTTTTAGTTTACTCGGTTGGATAATCTCCTTCTTAAATAATAATGTATTAAAAATATCTGCGAATACATCATTATTCTTCTCAATTCTTTTGTCAACGGTATCTTTTTTACCCATCTCTCTCCTTTCATACATGCAGAGAAATCCTTGATAAAAAGCACCTCAAATATGCAGTCTTTCCACTATAGTTCCACCTTTCACACCAAGAAATTCTCCACTATAAACAATATTAAAACTTTGAATACTAAGCATAGATTTCTCAGAAATGTCAGATGCAACCTGCTTGAACCGTTAGAACTCCCTTCAGAAATATGCCCTTAAATCAGCACCACCCGTCTAACGGGTGGTTTGCTCTGCGGCTATAAGCCTTTGTTACCGGCCAGCGCCTAAAGACGCTGGCTTTCACTTCGTTCAAGCCGTATCGCCTTTGCCGCTTTCGCCACCCCTTGAAGGGGTTAGTT
>JAFQMS010000018.1 GCA_017396145.1 Lachnospiraceae bacterium | reverse complement strand
TTTTATAAAAAGAAATAAGCCAATTTAGAGCATTCCAAAGTGCTTAAAAGCATCTTCGATTGCTTTCTCTTTCACCTGTGCGATGTTGAGAGAGGTATCATTCAAACCGTATTTATCTTTGACGTATGCTTTAATCTATGGATAGGTTGCGGTGGTTCTGGCGGTTTTGGGTAGGTCCTAAACATTCACATCAAATTAGATATGTTCATCTACCTTTTGCCGACTTAATAATGCTACCGTCTCCACATGGAATGCCCCTGGGAACATATCCGTGCATCTTACCTTAACGCACTCATATCCCTTTTCACTAAATACCGCAATATCTCTTGCAAGAGTAGCTGGGTCACAACTTACATACACAACTTTTTGTGGCTCCATCTTAGCGATTGTATCAATAAGAACTGCATCACAGCCTTTTCTAGGCGGGTCAACCACTACCACATCTGCTTTCATAGTACCATTACTTTCTTCGTACTTTGCTGGTACTACGCTTTCCGCTGCCCCAGCAAAAAACTGGGCATTTTCAATACCATTTATTAAAGCATTCTCCTGGGCATCCTTGACTGCTCTTTTAACAATCTCCACACCGTAAACCATCTTTGCCTTCTTGGCTAGGAAAAGGGATATTGTTCCTATTCCACAGTAAAGGTCCCACACAGTCTGGGTTTTATCAAGTCCTGCATACTCTAGGGCTGTATTATATAACTTAACTGTCTGTACAGGATTTACCTGATAAAATGACTGGGCTGATATCTTAAACTTAACATCTCCAATATAATCTTCAATGTATGGTGTTCCGTAGATGCATTTTACCACATCTCCCATAATAACATTGGTGTTTTTCTTATTATAACTCACATTAATACTTGCCATGTTCTCTATAGTAGAAAGCCTCTCCACCAAATCAGCCTGAGCCTTCCTTGTAAGTCCTTGAGCATTTACAACCAAAACCACCATAATCTGTCCTGTTACATAACCAGTTCTAGTCATTACATAACGAAGCATGCCTTTTAGAGTCTTCTCATCATAAAGAGTTATTTCATTAGCCTCAACCCATGCAAGAACCTTTTCCATAATAATGTCGTTAACCTTGTTTTGAATAACGCATTCTTTACTCTCTACTATGGCGTGTGTTCTCCTGGCAAAAAAACCCGCAATAAGTCTTCCATTTTTATCTCTTCCTACTGGAAGCTGGACCTTGTTTCTATAGTAATATGGGTCTTCCATTCCTATGATTGGCTCCATAATCTCTTTGGCATTTTCCACGCCACCAATACGTTTAAGGCAGTTAACAACTTTGCTTTGCTTATACTCTAACTGGGTTTCATAATCCATATGTAACAGACTACAACCTCCACATCTTTTAAATGATTGACACTTTGGTTCTACCCTGTGGGGACTAGCCTCTAGAACTTTTTCAACTCTGGCATAACCATAACTCTTTCCAGTTTTAGTAACCTTCGCAAGTATTTTTTCGCCTTTAAGGGCTCCATTAATAAACAAAGGAAATCCTTCGTGTTTTGCCACACCTTCTCCTTCGTTACCATAGTCTTCTATGCTCAGTTCTATTAAATCATTCTTAACAAGAGTTGTGCTCATTTACTTTATCCCTTCTGTTCTTCTAACCACATTATCTAACATCTTACTGTATGCCGGCATAGTTGGGTTTGAATCAAATAATTCTTTAAGAGCCTCTAACTTTGCATCACAATCATCTGCAAAATTAATAGCAATAGCCTCTGCTAGAGATGGTTTTTTTGGTGAACCATATTCAAGTTTTCCATGATGTGAAAGTATACAATGACAAACTTCTGTCAAAAGTTTATCAGAAAATCCAGGTATATTTTTTGCTATATCATTTACCTTTACCGTTCCCATATATATATGTCCTAAAAGTTGTCCATCATCTGTATAATCATTCGCTGGAAATGCGGATAACTCATCTATCTTTCCAATATCATGAAGTAGGGCTCCACTAATAACTAAATCTCTATTAAGCATAGGATACTTTTTAGAAAGAAAATCACAGGTGTCTGCTACTGCCAAAGTATGTTCCATAAGGCCACCTATAAATCCATGGTGCATAGATTTCGCTGCGGAGTGCATAGTAAACTTCTTTAAAAACTCTTTATCTTCTATAAATATTTTAGTCAAAAGCATATTTAAGTGTTTATTTTCTACAGAAGCAATATATCCCTTTAACTCCTTCTCCATTTCATTTAAATCCCTACCACTTGTTGGCATGAAATCCTTTACATCATATTCCCCTTCAGATGCTTTTCTTACACGAGTAACATTAAGTTGAATATTCCCCTGATACATAGTAACAGCGCCAATAACGTTAATGTAATCCATTGCTTCAAAATGTTCTATTCCATTGTTAAGTTCCCATATCTTTGCATCTACAACTCCTGTTTTATCCTGAAGAGTTAAGGCATAATAGCTTTTTCCTACTTTTGTTTTTAAAACATTCTTAACTTTGCAAAAATATACACCATTAACCTGCTCGCCATCTCTAAGTTCATTAATATATTTCATAATATTCTCCATTCCGCAGGCATTATTAATGCCAAAGGAATCGCGAACTGAATTTCAGATTCAGTTCTGCGATAAGAGCTACTTTGTGCTGCCTGCTGCACAAATAGCCGTGTGAAAAATAAGTTATCAAACTTATTTTTCACACTATTGTCCATTCCGAAATTTCTTCATAACAACTCTTACATTCTATAAGTATACCCACAAACCCTTTACTATGCAAGAAAAGAGTTACATAAGACTTTTATTTTCACTATAAATATAGTAGAATGTAAACATATATTGACTATAAGGAACAAGACTATGAACGAAAAAACTCTTAAAGTTTTAGAATATAACAAAATAATAGATATGCTTTCATCTCATGCTACTTCCTATGATGGAAAGATGCTGTGTGCAAAGCTCACTCCTTATGATAATCTTGAAGTTATCAAAACCAATCTTGCCTATACCAAAGATGCTCTTTGCCGCATATTCAGGCAAGGAAGCGTATCCTTTGCCGGGGGTGGAGATTTAAAAATGATTATTACTGCTCTTGCAGTTTCTTCAAAACTTTCTCTTGCAGAACTTTTAGCAGTATCTAGTATGCTTAGTGCTGTTAGCCGAGTAAAAGAGTATAATAAAAAAGAAGAAGTTTATGACAGCCTAAGCGGTTTCTTTGATGAACTTAATCCCCTTACAAGTTTAAACAACGAGATAAAAAGATGTATTATTTCTGAGGACACAATAAGTGATGATGCTTCCCCAGAACTTAAAAACATCCGAAAGCGTATGAAACAAGTTAAATCTAATATACAAGAAACCTTAGGCTCTATCATTACTTCCAATGCAGGTAAAGGTATTTTGCAGGATAACTTAGTAACCACTAGAAACAACCGTTATTGTATTCCTGTTAAAGCGGAGCATCAGAGCAAATTTCCCGGAATGCTTCACGACCAGTCTCAGACGGGGTCAACTGTTTTTATAGAACCAATGGCTGTAGTTAAACTTAACAATGACCTTGCCAGTTTAGAACTTGACGAGTCCGCAGAGATAGCGAGAATTCTGGCGCTTCTTTCAGACATGTGTGCAAAGGAAAAAGATACTTTAAAGAATAATGATATCATTCTTGGCAACCTTGATTTCATATTTGCCAAAGCCCTTTTAGCCAAGGAAATGAAAGCCTCATATCCTGAATTTAGCACTGATAAGTGCATCGAGATTAAGAAAGGAAGACACCATTTAATTAATCAAAAACAAGTAGTGCCAATAGACATTTCACTAGGCGATAAATACACTCTCCTTGTTATTACCGGTCCTAATACTGGTGGAAAAACTGTTGCCTTAAAGACCTTGGGACTTCTTACTGCAATGGGACAATCCGGTCTATTTATTCCAGCCTTTGATAACTCAAGACTTACAGTATTCAAAGAAATATATGCAGATATTGGCGATGAACAAAGCATTGAACAAAGCCTTAGTACCTTTTCATCTCATATGGTTAATACCGTATCAATTCTTAAAAATGCTACCTCTGACAGTTTGGTACTTTTTGATGAACTTGGGGCTGGTACAGACCCTGTAGAAGGAGCGGCCCTTGCCACTTCTATTCTTGCACACTTAAAAGATAGAAATATTCTAACTATGGCAACTACCCACTATAGTGAAATCAAACTTTACGCTTTAGAGACGGAAGGTGTTGAAAATGCGTGCTGTGAGTTCGATGTTGAAACCTTGCGTCCAACTTACCGCCTCTTAACAGGTATTCCCGGCAAAAGTAATGCCTTCGCCATATCAAAAAGACTAGGTCTTTCAGATGAGATTATTAGTGATGCCAGTGAAAGAATTGACAGTAACGACAAACATTTTGAAGATATAATTGCAAGTCTTAACAAAGAACGAATAGAACTTGAAGAAAGAATTAGAGAGTTAAGTGTAAAGGAAAACGAATTTAAAACCCGTAATGAAAAGTTGCAAAATGATATCGATAAACTTAATGCTTCTAAAGAAAAAACCCTTGAAAATGCAAGACAGGAAGCCTACGAAATTCTGTCTCAAGCCAAAGAATATGCAGATGAATCTATTCGAAAATACAACCGATGGCTTAAAAGCCCTGATTTTCAAAAGGAAATGGAAAACGAGCGCAACGCTTTGCACAGCAAACTAAAAGAGCAGGCTAACAAAAAACAAACATTAAGTAATTCTGCTCCTAAAAAGCAGCACAAAGCATCTGATTTTAAACTAGGTGACAGGGTAAAGGTGTATAGTCTTAACCTTACCGGAACTATAAGTTCCCTTCCTAATGCCAAAGGTGAATTATTTGTCCAAATGGGAATTTTACGTTCACAAGTGCATATAAGCGATCTTGAACTTATTGATGAAAATGTCATTACAGCACCGGGACTTACCAAGACAGGAAGCGGCAAGATTAAAATGTCCAAATCAATGACCATATCTTCAGAGGTAAATCTTATAGGAATGACTGTAGACGAAGCCTTAGTGGTTCTAGACAAATACATTGATGATGCGTATCTTGCCCACTTACCAAAGGTAACAATTATTCACGGACGTGGTACAGGCGCTTTAAAAAATGCAGTAAGCAATTACTTAAAAAAATGTAAGCATGTTGCTCACTACACCCTTGGAGATGCAGGCCAAGGTGGATACGGTGTAACAGTTGTAGAATTTAAGAGTTAAAGAATGGAGTAATTTATGATAAAAAAACCTAAAATACTTATAGTAGATGATGACACTAATATATCCGAGTTAGTTTCCCTGTATCTTATAAAGGAACATTTTGAGACTATGTGCGTCGAGGATGGATATCAGGCATTAGAGGAATTCAACAATTTTGCCCCTGACCTAATACTATTAGACCTTATGCTCCCAGGTCTTGACGGGTATGAAATATGCAAAGAGATAAGAAAAACTTCTAATGTACCAATTATTATGCTTTCTGCAAAGGGAGAAGTCTTTGATAAAGTTTTGGGCCTAGAACTTGGTGCAGATGACTATATTATTAAACCTTTTGATCCCAAAGAAGTTATTGCAAGGGTAAAAGCAATTTTAAGAAGAGTAAGTGCACCTGTTTGTGTGTCAGCAACTGCCACTCCTTTGCCAAATACCCCTTCTTCTCCTTTATCACCAAGTATCCAAACAGGTAATATCGTAAGTTATCCGGGACTTATCGTAAACCTTGACAACTATTCTGTAACCTGCGACGGAGAACCAGTGGAAATGCCACCAAAAGAATTAGAACTTTTCTACTTCCTTGCCTCCCACCCAAATCATGTGTTTACAAGAGAACAACTCCTAGATCACATTTGGGGCTACGAATATGCCGGTGATACCAGAACAGTGGATGTACATATAAAACGTCTCCGTGAAAAAATCAAAGATCATCCCCAATGGAAACTTGGTACTGTATGGGGAATAGGATACAAATTTGAACTTATAAAAAACAACTAATTTATGAGGATTATTAAATGAAACGAAGTCTTTTATTCAAACTTATACTATGTTTTTTTATATGCTCTGCGGGTTTCTTTGGACTTGTTAATTCTGTTGGTTCTTATTATGTGAAGTCCAAAATAATTGAATCTAGAAATGCTGAACTTAGCAGAACGGGTGGAGAGATTGTTGACACACTCTCCAAACTCAAAATTAATCCTGTCGCAAATACTGCTACTACAAATTCTATCGCCGAACAAATATCAAAAACTTTTGACTGTACAGTCATCATTACAAATAGTGACCGTACTTACAAAATACAGATTGGTGATGATGTCACTTACGATAATTCTTCCATAACATATCACGGGAAATTCACGGATGCTAAGGATGTTATCTACCATTTAAGTATGTATCGCTCCACGAATTGCATAGAAGATGTTTATTCTAATATAATGACTCTTTTCAATCTTATAACTGGTGCTTTATGTGTGATAGTTGCATTAATATTTATACTAGTTTACTTCCTAACTATACATCCTGTGCACAAGATAACTCAAGCTGCAAAAGAATATAGCAAAGGCAATTTTGCTTACGATTTAAAAATCAAACAAAATGACGAATACTTGGAGTTAGGAAATGCCATAAAGTATATGGCAGGAGAACTTAATAACCTAGATGATTATCAACGAAAATTCATAGGAAACATATCCCACGATTTTCGCTCTCCCCTCACCTCTATTCTAGGATATGTAGGTGCAATGTTAGATGGTACTATTCCTCCTGAAAACCAGGAAAAATACCTTGGAATTATTCAGTTTGAGGCTGAGCGTTTAAGCGGTCTTATGACTAATCTTCTAACTTTATATAATTTTGATAACAATAAAAAACTATTAAACAAGCAGAATTTTGATATAAATTATATAATAAAGAAAACCGCACAAACTTATGAAGGAATCTGCGAAAAAAAGAAAATTGAGTTTGTATTTAAAATGGATACAGAAGAATTATTTGTTAATGCAGATCAACCTAAGATACAACAGGTTCTTAATAACCTAATTGATAACGCAATAAAATTCAGCCCACAGTATTCTAAGATAATTCTTAGCACTTATGAAAAAGGCGAAAAAGTCTTCGTTTCCATCAAAGATAGCGGGATAGGTATACCTAAAGATAGTATCAACAGAATATGGGAGCGTTTCTATAAAAGCGACCCGTCTCGTGGAAAGGACAAAAAGGGCACTGGACTTGGCCTTGCCATAACTAAGGAAATCATCCAATCCCACAACGAAAACATCGATGTAATCAGTACAGAAGGTGTAGGCACAGAGTTTATCTTTACTGTACAAAAAAAGCAAGTTGAAAAAGATAAAGACAAGGATAAAGATAAGAATAACTTACAACTCATATAAGCAGAAACCAGATAGCGATAAAAACTATCTGGTTTCTTATTTATTATATATCTATTTCTTTACATCTTCCCATGAATATCTATGTAACTGTCCTGTTCTTTGCATATTTTCCATGGTATCAAACCCAACCTGCCTTAAAGCCTCATAAAGCACTATTGCAACTGAATTGGAAAGGTTTAACGACCTTATATCATTAATCATAGGTATTCTGACACAGGTTTCCTCATGATTTAAAAGTATCTCTTCAGGTATACCCGCACTTTCCTTGCCAAACATTATATAACACTCATCTTCATACTCAACTTCGTCATATGTATGAAGTGCCTTTGTAGTTGCCATATATATTTTGGCATTAGGATTCTTCTCTAAGAAATCCTGATAATTAATATATGTTCTTACATCTAACTTGTCCCAGTAATCAAGACCTGCTCTTTTAACACTTTTTTCATCTAATTTAAAGCCTAAAGGCTCGATAAGATGCAGTCTTGCTCCTGCTGCAACGCAAGTTCTGCCTATATTACCTGTATTAGCCGGTATCTCTGGTTCATGCAACACAATGTTAATCATAGTTTTAAACATCCCTATTTAACTTTATATAATTCATCACAAGACGGAGATTCTAAATATCTTGTTTCTTCTCCATTAACTATTATTCTATCCTTGCCTTCCACAAGTTTTCCCACAACCGCCGCATTAATTCCTGCTGACATTAATGCTTCCACCATATGCGAACCATCTTCAGTTACAATAAGCATTGAGCCACTAGAAATCAGCATATATGGATTAATATCAAAATACTCACAAATCTCTACTGTTTCCTGTCGTATTGGTATTTTCTTCAAATCAACCTTAAGTCCCATTTTTGCTGCTCCTGCAACTTCCCAAAGGGCTCCAAATATTCCCCCTTCTGTTACATCATGCATAAATACGGCACCATTACTCATAGCTATACGGCTATCTTCAACAACGCTTATCTCTTCAATAAATGACTTTGCATTATCAATAATATATGACGGATATCTTTCCTTTAGTTCCTCTTCTTTTGATGCAGAGATAATAGCACTGCCCTCTAACCCCGCATACTTAGTCATAACTATGTCGTATCCCGGCTTCATATTCTTAGGTGATAGCATCTTGTCTTTTTTTATTTTTCCAACACCTGTTATTGATATTACCGGACTGTTTACCACATCTGTAACCTCTGTATGACCTCCTATAACTTCCATATCAAGTTTGGCACATACAGCCTCAATATCCTTCATAATAACCTTAAATTTGGATTCACTAAGTCTTTCTGGAAGTAATGCTGTAACCATTATACCTACCGGATCGGCTCCATTACTTGCAAGATCATTGGCAGTAATATGTACAGCCAGCGTTCCTATATCCTTAGCAGCTCCTGTTATAGGATCTGTAGACATTACTATGGCTTCATCCGGTTCAAATACCAGGCCCGCACAATCTAGTCCAATGCCTGGTCTTAGTACAACCTCTTTCCTTCTATGTCTTATGATTTTAAACACTGCCCTATCTAAAACAGCCTCTGATAATTTACCTTTCTTCATTATCATGCCTTTCCAAATTATTAAGTCTTAAACTTCCTCAGATGTAACATCATTGTTAGAAGTCTCTGGTTCTTTAGTTGTCTCTGGCTTTTGAGTAACCTCTGGTTTATTGGTTGCCTCTGGTTTTTGAGTAACCTCTGGTTTATTGGTTACCTCTGGTTTTTGAGTAACCTCTGGTTTATTTGGTGCCTCTGGTTTTTGAGTAACCTCTGGTTTATTTGATGCATCTGGTTTTTGAGATGTCTCTGGCTTTTCTACCTCTTGAGAACCTTCTTGTCTTTTCTTCGTACCTACTATCATATATTTTGGAGATGACTTATAAGAACTCTTATTATACAATGTTTCTTCTACCATTACTCCATCAACATATATCTGTTTATATATCTCTGCTTTGTATCCTGTATGAGCGCTTTGAGTTACCTTTTTATAATCCTCATACTTGCTAGAATCCTTAGTAATAACTGGTGCTCCCGGCTCGATAACCTTTACAATTACCTGCTTAAACTTAACTTCTCTGTTAGAAGGTCTTGTTTCTTCACCATACACACTAAAATGCAACTGGTAATCACTGCTGACATAACCTTCAATATATATTGGAGCATTTGTGTTATTAACAAATTTAAAGTCTTTTCCAGATGATTCTGAAATAGCAGCATCATATGATACCGGCACATAATCAATACACATCGAGTGACATGAACGTTCTGAAATCTCTAGTTCAGCTCTCATAATTGCATTATATAAAGTAGTTGAAACCTGACACACTCCACCGCCGTAAGTATCTACAACTTTTCCTCCGGCATAAGAACCAGCCTTCTTATATCCATTTTTCGAATTGAAAGGAGTTATAAGTTTTAGTGTAGAAAACTCTTCTCCAGGATATATTACAACGCCATTAATAAATGAAGTCGCATTTTTTATATTAGTCTTTCTTGCTGATGAAGACTTTTTAAAGTCTGTACTATATGTAGCAAGACGTGTAGTACATTTTTTCAACTGAGCAATTGTATACTTTGGCTGTGTATCATTCATATTAGCCACAACCTCTATATCGCTTCCATCAAAGTTTTCCAGTTTTGACATAAGTTTATTCAAAGCATCCTCAGTGTCTAAGGCTCTTCCTGTTTCACCTTCCTTATAGTTAAACAGACCTTCACAACTTGTTCCTTTGATGTATTCTTTATTCTTTTTAACCATCTGTGGTTCTTTGGCTTTTACATTTTTCTTTGTGCACTCATCCACAATAAATGCTTCCACCAACGACTCATCAAATTCAAATTCAGCTTCAAACCTTAGCCCGCCATTTTCCACGTCCTTAAGTTCTTTGTATCTTTGAATTACATTTCCACTAGTACCCACATTCATACCGTGTTCAATAAAGTCATTTTTCTTCATCACATAACCAAACTGTGCCATAGTAGTTTCTACAACACTATCGTCACACTTTATAGTTATTTTTGCTTCTCCACGTTTTTTTGAGTACTCTTCTAGCGCATTGTGTGCCTCTTCAAATGTCATTCCACCTATGCTTATACCGTCTACATAAACACCGTTTACAACTTTGGCTTCTTCATCAGCCAAAGTTATGTCGACCCCAGAAACAAACACAGTTACCAGTGCAACTACTGCAATACTCAATAGTTTTGAACTAAATTTCATAATTCATTTCCTCATTTCCAAATTACAACAACAACATTTTCATTAATTCATTACTCTTTTATTAATATATTTTTATGTACATTTTAATAAAAAAGAATATAATTAAAATGTAACTAGATTAAATAACTTCCAACTACAGGCACAATCATTGCAAGTATTAATACCACTACAATGATAATGGTGATTTTTCTTCTACCTTTTTTTGTGTAAATATTAAATGCCATATTAACCTCCGTTTTAAGTGTATAACACTGATTATTGTTTATTAAATATAGAAAGGTGGCCTAGACCATGCCTCTGCTATTATTTGTCGGATTTATAATTATTTGTATTACAATCTCTCACGCAGTTTCTCACAATAGCAAAATAGAAAATGCTACCAGTGATGACTTTTGGAAAAGAGAACAAGATGGTAATTTTGTTCGCAAACAGCCAACCGATGACCTTGTTCGCATTGTCCTTGATGACTCTCTTCCTTATGAAACTGATTGTGATGAAGAACTTGCTCCCATCATGTCCAAAATAAACTCTTTAAAAGAAAAGGAGATTATCAATCTAACTGGGATAACCAATACCGAATTAAAACTTCGTTATGGACTCCCTAATCTGGATTATCTTACGGAATGCGACGGTAACTTTACCAATCTTGCCATATATCTGGATAAATGGAGCGAATACCTAATCTCTCATAACCGCACAAAAGATGCCTTAACCGTTCTTGAATTTGCGGTGGATTGTGGTGTTGATATAGGTAATATATATATCAATCTTGCTAATATATATATTTCACAAAATCAATCTCACAAAATCAAATCTCTCATCCAAAAATGCGAAACTCTCAATTCCCTTACAGGAAAGTTAACCGCAAACAAACTTCGTGAAACAATCAAAATATCATAGAATAGACGGCTATTAGTCTATTCTATGATATTTTTCTCAATCATTCAAGTGTTTTTTATTCCCATCGGGCATATATTACATAAAAAACACTTGCCACATTCAGGTTTTCTAGCCTTACATATACTCCTACCCAATCTAATAATGTGAATATTATATAAAATCCAGTGTTCCTTTGGCAGAATTTTCATTAATTCAAACTCTATCTTTTCAGGGTCATTACTTTTAGTTAATCCAAAATGTTTAGATATTCTCTTTACGTGAGTATCCACTACAATACTTGGTTCATGATAGATGTTTCCCCGAATCACATTAGCAGTTTTTCTTCCTACTCCAGCAAGGGAAATAAGGTCTTCTAATTCACTTGGGACCTCACCATTAAACCTTTCTATTATCCCTTTAGCGCATTCAATTAGATTCTTTGCTTTATTATGATAAAAACCTGTAGGTTTTATGTCCTGTTCTAATTCTTTAATATCCGCCTTAGCAAATGCTTCAACACTAGGATATTTCTTAAATAATGTCTCTGTAACAATATTAACTCTCGCATCCGTACACTGAGCACTGAGTATGGTTGCAAACAAAAGTTGCCATGCATTCTCATGGTTGAGATAACATACATAATCCGTTCCATATTCTTCTTCAAGTATTTTTATTATTTCCAATGCTCTTTCTTTTTTATTCATAATAATCCTCTCTTTTATTGAAACCATCTCAATTCCTTTATCACAGTATATCATGTTTTTTCCTTTTCAAAAACATTTTTTGCTTGAATTTCATTATGAAGTATGATATCATATTCGAGTATTATTTAAGAACACAGTTTAATAAACATATGGATGGATTCCCGAGTGGCCAAAGGGGACAGACTGTAAATCTGCTGCAAATTGCTTCGGTGGTTCGAATCCACCTCCATCCACTTTTGCGGGTGTAGTTCAATGGTAGAACACTAGCCTTCCAAGCTAGATACGTGGGTTCGATTCCCATCACCCGCTTTTTCTATGCACATTTTTATGCATTTCCCATAGTATATACTATATCTACCTTCGGGAGATTATGTATTATGATTCTATTGTATAAATATCACGGACTAGGAAACGATTATCTCATATATGACCCACACAAAAATTCTGCCTCTTTAGATAAAGATACAATTAGATATCTGTGCCACAGAAATTATGGTGCTGGCTCTGACGGAATTCTATATGGACCACTTCAAAATGACAAAAATTCCAGTGCATTTGGGCTAAAGATTTTCAATCCCGACGGAAGTCAGGCAGAAAAAAGCGGAAACGGTTTAAGAATTTTTGCTGCCTATCTAAAGGACTTTGGGTATGTATTTGAAGATTTTTGTGAAATAGATACTGTAGGTGGCACCTCACACTGCACCTACATAGATAACAAAAGTAACGAATGTAAAGTGTTTATGGGCAAAGTTAACACTCATTCTACTTCTTTCCCAATATTAGATACCCGCAAAAATCTGTTAGATATGGATATGGTAAGTAAGCCTTTATTCTTTAATAACTGCCTTTATTATGTTACTTGCGTTAATATTGGCAATCCACATTGTGTCCTTCCTCTAGTTAATATTTCCAAAGACCTTGCCCTTAATCTTGGACCCTATGTAGTGAACTCACCTCATTTTCCTAATAAGATAAATATGCAATTAATGAAAGTTCTTGACGAAGAAAACATTTCCATCGAAATCTATGAACGGGGTGCCGGTTATACTTTAGCTTCCGGAAGCAGTAGTTGTGCAGCCGCATATTGTTCATATCGACTTGGATTAACTAAGGAAACTGTTAAGGTTCACATGCCCGGTGGTTGTCTTGATATTGAGATTACTCCTAAAAATGAAATATATATGAGTGGAAGTGTAAATTATATAGGAGAATTGAACATTATTACTCCTTCGTAATTTACAATATAAAAAAACGGACCAATAACTCTCGAAAAATACCGTTACAATAGTTATTGGTCCAATTGTTATTTATTTAATTATTTTCTAAAACTATCTATAGCCTTCTTTGCTGCTTCATTATCATCTGAAATAACCATGATAGCATATTGTCCGTCTATCTCAAGAATAGCATCATCAATCTTTCCCAACTCTTCAGGATCATAACTTTCGTTGGCTGTCTTTAATTCATCAAGATATACCTCAAGTTTTTCTTTTGCGTCTTTAGCCTTTGACTCTTCCTTGAAAATAGCAACATATACTATATTAGCCGAGTCACCTGTACCATAATAGCATACGCTTTCTTCTACATTTGCACTATCAATGTCAAGTTTCTGGTTAATCATCTCGTTGTCTATAGTTACAACTTCGTCAATAAACTTACCATCGTCTACAATCTTTTTAGCAATATCTGTTACAGTTCCTTCAATACTCTTCTTGTCATCTTTACTACCTTCTTTTTCGCCACTTTCTTCCTTGCCACAAGCTGTCAGTGCCATTACAAGTACTAACATAGATGCTAATAATAATATCTTTTTCATTTTAATCTCCATTCCGCAGGCATTTTTTAATGTCTAAGGAATCGCGAACCAAATTTCAGATTCAGTTCTGCGATAAGAGCTACTTTATGCTGCCTGCTGCACAAATAGCCGTGTGAAAAATAAGCTATCGAACTTATTTTAACACTATCCTCTCTTTCCTTGGTAACTAATAATCCCAATCTATTAATTTATGATACCGTATGAGTCTTTATATATTCTAACCATTTTTTACAGTATTCCTGTTTTAAGTGAACACCATCGTTAGCCGCATCTGAGAAAAGGTACCCCTCTTCATCTGTAAGAACTTCATTTACTTTCAGATAATTAACGCCCTTGTTACTAACCATATCTATAAGCATTCCATTCATCTTGTCCACATTGGCCTTAGTATAGATATCATTGCTTTCTGATTTTCCTTTAGTAACCTGAATTACTTCCATAACGTATATTTGAGCATCTGGCTGAGTAGCCTTTATCTGGTCTATTAGCGCCTCATAATAAGTAATGTATTTAGTATAATACATCCAACCAAGTTCATTTACACCAAGCTTAATATAGACTTTATCGTATTTCTCCATCTCCAAAGCTTTGAATACAGTGTATTTTTTACCATCTATTTTAACAAATTCCTTATTATCCATATGTCCTATGTTAAGTCCTTTGTCTGCATAGAACTTGGCATTCTTTATGCCTGAAAGCATACTAAATCCTTCAATTCTTGAATCACCTATAAACAATGCACCTTTGAAGAAATCATCCCCCACTGCTTCACTTTCTGGAACCACGCATGCCGGCTTATCCCCATCTGTGTTTTCCCCTTTATCAGGTTCTTTTGTCTTCTCAGGTTCTTTGGTTTTGTCAGGCTCCTTCGTTTTGTCTTCATCTGTTTTATTAGGTTCTTGCGTTTTAGATGGCGGAATGGTTTCCTTGTCTACATTAGGCTCTCCAACATCCTTTTTAGGTTCTTCATTATCTTTACTGCTTTTTGATGAAGATGGTTTAGAATTCTCTCTTTCACTTGTCTGTCCATTGAAAATCATAACCGATAAAACAATTGCAATAACTACTAAAATTACACCAAGCACTGCTGCTAATACTTTTCTGCTCATGTTCTTCACTCTTTCTTATTCTTGCGCGTATACAACTATACCATCTATAAGTTAACATTTTTTAATATAATTGCCGAAACTGCAGGCAATGTAAGTGTAAGCACTCCATTCTCTGTTGTATAGAACTGTGCACTTAAATCATGCCCCTGCTCTGTAGTAAGGATTAGTCTTACAAGCCTGTCACTATCATCAATTCCCAGTTCTGACAAACTTATCTTCATAGTGAGTTGGTCAAAATGATTATTTAAAGCAACTATTATTTTGTCCGTTTCATCAAATCTGGCATAACTTAAATACATAGGTCCGCCACCGAGAAACATTATAGACCCCGTCTTTATTGCATCATAACTCTTATGTATCTTTATTAATTCTCTATGAACATTAATTAATTCTTTATCCTCTCTGCCCCATGGATATGTTCTTCTATTGTCCGGATCTGTCCAACCACACACACCAGCTTCGTCTCCATAATAAAGAGTAGGTGCTCCAGGCCATGTCATTTGAACAACAACCGCCTCCTTAAACACACCTTTATTAACATTTGCATTTGCTGCTTCCGGACCGGCTGTTGCTGTCCTTCCAACTCTCCTATTAGTTCTTGTTAAAAACCTTGAATGGTCATGGTTTGATAATTCGTTCATAGCAACCTGTAGTGATTGGGTATTAAACTTCGCCATATGATGACTCATAGCACCAAAGAACGCATCATGATTACCAAGCAAATCTCCTCTAAATTCATCACTATGCTTTTCAAGTCCTGTTAAAAACCATGTAAGTGGTTCCATAAACGCATCATAATTCATTACCGTATCCCACTCGCCGCCACTAAGCCACATACTTGGGTCTCCATAATGCTCGGCTATAATTATAGCATTAGGATTAGCTTCTTTAACATTATCTCTAAACATTCTCCAGAATTTGTGGTTATATTCCCCCGAATGTCCAAGGTCTGCTGCAACATCAAGTCTCCAACCATCAACATTGTATGGTGGTGAAACCCATTTTCTTGCAATTTTCAAAATATACTCTTCCAATTTTGGAGAATCTTCATAATTAAGTTTTGGCAAAGTATCATGCCCCCACCAACCATCATAACTGTTGTTGTATGGCCATTCACTCTTATCATCTTTATGAAATCTAAAGAATGTATGATATGGGCTGTTTTCATCTATATATGCACCATTTTCAAATCCAGGCTGACCTTCATAGATTCTTTCTTTATCCAACCATTTGTTAAATGAGCCGCAGTGGTTGAATACGCCGTCAAGTATAACTTTCATTCCTTTAGCATGAGCTTTCTCAACAAGTTTAGCAAACAATTCATTACTTGCCTCAAGGTTAGCAAGATTTGCCACCCTGTTTTTAAACTTTGACGCATGTTTATTGTCCAAATCTCCTGGTGCAAGTGGTTGTCCACCATCATTTATAATGCGACCAAAATGAGGGTCAATATAATCATAATCAGCTATATCGTATTTATGATTAGATGGAGACACAAACAACGGATTAAAATAAATAACCTCTACTCCAAGGTCTGCAAGATAATCAAGTTTCTTAATTACTCCCGCAAGGTCACCACCATAAAACTCTCTAACGCCCATGGCTGCCGGATATTTTCCCCAGTCATTAACTTGGCTTACCGGCTCTCCTATGTACGAATACTCGCTATCCACAACATCATTAGTAGGGTCTCCGTTACAGAAACGGTCCACATATATCTGATACATTACCGCCCCCTTTGCCCAGTCCGGAGTTGTGTATCCTGGCATTATAGAAAACGATAACCAGTCAAATACTTCTTTCATAACGCCTTTTTTGTTGTAATAGCACACTACAGCGCCACTTACAATTTCAAAATAATAATCTATTCTTTCTTCCCCAACAGGAATTGTTATCTCATAATAATCAAACTTCTTATCAGATTCGCCTTTAGTCATCTGTTCTTTCTTGTTGTTATAGACGATGTACACGCTATCCACATTCTCCTTAGCTGTACGGAATCTAATCTTAACATCATCCCCTGGCATAGGCTCAGTAGGATTTCTAAACATCTTTGTTCCATCTGAAAATAATGCTCTTTTATTAAGCAATGGTCTCATATTTTCGATATAAAGTTGTAATTTTTCAGTTTTCGATAATCCAGAAAATCTAATTCCAAAATCCATCTCTATCTCCATATTCTATCACTGTTTAGTTTCTATTTATTAAAAATTTATAAAAAGCATACCACAATATATTCTATAATAAAATGTTTAAATATACAATATTGAATTATTAATAATTTTCTCATTTGTCAACATTTATGCGGAAAAAATAAAGAGAACAGCTATTGGGGGTGCTGTTCTCTTTGGAGAAGGTATTTTTGTTACTTATGGGGTGTAGCAAAAACTATATAATGTATTGGGGTTTACGAGTATTAGTATATCACCTTTTCTCCCTAAAGTGTTCACAAACATTACAAAATATCGCATATTTTTTTGTGCATATTGTCGAATTATCTGTAACTATTACCTATCATCCCCTTCAACTGTCTTTTATATTTCACCGATTGTAGCCACCATAACCGCCTTTATAGTATGCATACGGTTCTCTGCCTCATCAAAAATTACATCTGCATTCTTTTCAAACACATCTTCTGTCACTTCTTTACCTTTTACCGCTGGAAGACAATGTAATAGGATTGCCTTATCGTTATCTGTAAGTTTGAATAAATCTTCATTCACCTGGTAAGGACTAAGGAGTTTAATACGTTCTGCAGCCTTGTCTTCTTCTCCCATAGAACACCAAACATCTGTATATAGCGCATCCGCTCCCTTAACCACATTAATATCTTCAGATATGGTTATTGTGCATCCTGATTCTTTAGCATATTCCTTACAAAGTTCTACCAAAGAATCTTCAGGCCATAATTCTTTTGGAGCAAGAATTGTAAAGTTTACACCCATCTTTGCAGAACCTATCATCAAGGAATTAGACATATTATTTCTTCCATCTCCCACAAATACAAGATTAAGCCCCTTTAAATCACCAAACTGTTCTCTAAGAGTTAAAAAGTCTGCAAGAATCTGAGTAGGATGATATTCGTCTGTAAGACCATTCCATACTGGAACACCACTGTATTTAGCAAGTTTTTCAACAGTCTCTTGCTTAAATCCACGAAACTCGATTCCGTCAAACATTCTTCCTAAAACTCTTGCGGTATCTTCCACACTTTCCTTGTATCCAAGTTGGATATCATCACGGCTTAGGTATTCAGGATAACCACCCTCATCCACACATCCAATTGTAAATGAACAACGAGTTCTTGTAGATGGTTTTTCAAATATAAGCGCTACATTTTTTCCTTTAAGGCTATTACCTGTAATACCTTTTTTCTTCTTCGCCTTTAAATCTGCTGCAAGATCCAATAGGTATCCAATCTCTTGCGCTGTAAAATCTTTTAATGTTAAAAATGAACGTCCTTTTAATGTCATAATTCAAAATCCTTTCTTAAATTTCTATAACACAGAATTCAAAAACTGCTTTGTTCTTTCATTATCCGGATTAGTAAATATTTTATCCGGAGTATTAACTTCTAAGATTGTTCCATCATACATAAACACAACCTTATCCGCAACTTCTCTTGCGAAACCTATCTCATGGGTTACAACAAGCATTGTCATGCCCTCTTTAGCAAGGTCTTTCATTACCTGCAAAACCTCTCCAACAAGTTCAGGGTCAAGCGCTGAGGTAGGTTCATCAAAAAGCATTATCTTCGGTTGCATTGCCAATGCTCTAGCAATTGCCACACGCTGTTGTTGTCCACCTGAAAGTTTTGAAGGATATGCATCTTCTTTCTGAGACAATCCAACTTTGGCAATAAGACTTTTTGCCAGCTCCTTTGCTTTATCCTTTGGCATTTTTCTTATTTCCACAGGAGCCAGCATAACATTTTCCAGTACTGTAAGATGCGGAAAAAGATTGAATCTTTGAAAGCACATTCCCACCTCTAAAAGAACTTTATCCACTTCCTTTTTAGGAAGTTTTACTTTATTAACATGGTGTTCTCTGTCATCTAGCAAAACATCATCAATCCAAATCTTGCCGGAATCTATATGTTCTAAACGATTAAGGGAACGGAGAAATGTAGATTTACCACCACCTGATGGTCCAACTATACATATAACTTCTCCTTCTTCAACGCTGAGACTGCAATTATTTAACACATTAAGACTGCCAAAACTTTTACACAAATTTTCAACTTTAATAATCGGCATATCTTATCCTCCTATTCATATATTGAGAACTTCTTCTCAAGCACGCCAAATATCTTTGTAAACACCCAAGTTATCATAAGATACATAAACATGGAAGGTATATAAACTAGTACTTCATTTGTAGATGTAAGTATTGTTTGAGTAACCTTAGATAAATCTTGAAGCGCTATTATTGATGTAAGTGACGCATCCTTTAGTACCATAATAAACTCATTGGCAATAGGTGGAATAAGCCTTCTATATGTCTGAGGAATAATAATCTTCCTCATTGTTTTACCATATGAAAATCCAAGGGCTTTTGCTGCCTCAAACTGTCCCTTATCAATAGATTCAATACCGGCACGAATTATCTCTGCACAATATGCTCCTGAATTTAAGGAAAATGTAATAAGGGCTGCGCTAAATCTGTCATTAATGGTAAATGCCGGATTAATAAGAGGCAGACCATAATATATAAAAAACAATTGCATTAGTAACGGTGTACCTCTAAAGAAGAATATGTAAAACCTGCAAAAATGGCTTATTACAGGTAACTTACTTATCTTACCAAGCGCCAAGAATATAGCAATTATAATACCAAATATAACTGATAAAACTGTTAGAGAGATTGTAATTGTAGCTCCTTCAAACAAAACTTCTGCCCACTTGGTGCAATTAACAACAAACTCTCCAAATCCATTGTCATCAACCTTAATAACCTTCCCAAATACTCCTAGATAGGTTTCTCTTGCTGCTCTAAGAGTTGTCAGTTTGCAAGTAATTGTATAACTTGATAAAAGTTTACAATCCTTATATACAATGGTAGGACTTAATTCCTTTCCCGTAGCAGCAGTCACTTCTTCTATTTCTTTATAAAACTCCTCCGAAACTGCTCCTTCCATCTGTTCTTTGTCCGGATTCATAAAATACATCGGCAACCCAATGATTAGTAATATGGCTATAATAGAAACTATTACAATTATCTTTTTCTTCATATTCTCTCCATTCACCTAAACCAGATCACATAAAACAAAAACCGAAATTGCACATGACCTTAGCCATGCGCAATTCTAATCGTCTTTTTTGAATTATATGCATTACATTCATCTTAGTAATACTTATCAAGAATCTCGTCGAGTTTTCCACTCTTCTTCATATTATCTAATGCTTTGTTAATCTTATCAAGAAGTTCTTTGTCACCCTTATTAAGGCATACACCAAACTGTTCTGCCTCAGCACCCGCTTCGTTCTTTTGATTCCATGTAATCTCGAATTCACCCTGTGCAACATATATATCAGCCACTGTAGAATCACATACTACAGCATCAACTCTTCCAAGTTTAAGTTCATTGAAACAGTCAATTACTTCAACATATCCATATTCCTCAGGCTTTTTATCCTTATCCTTATAATACTCAGTAATAAATGTATCTGATGCTGTTTCATCCTGATAGCAAATCTTATATCCTGCAAGTTCATCTGCAGAAGTTGGTTTGTATTCAGCATCTTTAAGCGTTACTATACACTGCCAATTCTCAATATATGGAGTTGAAAAATCAAAATCTAAAAGTCTATCTGCTGTTATAGTACATGCAGAAATAACAACATCATAATCATTCTTGGCAAGACCCGCAAATATACCATCCCACTCTGTATTAACCAGTTCAATATCCATACCAAGTTCTTCACCTATTGCATATGCAATCTCTACATCTATACCAATTGGTGTAGTTCCATCTTCATCATAATACTCAAAAGGTGGATAACCAATCTCCATGCCTACTTTTAATTCCTTCTTCTCGTCATCTTTCTTTTCATCTTTACTACCACATGCTGTCATAACAGCTAACGAAAGGATTAACACCATAAGTAAACACAGTCTCTTCTTTAACATCATAAAACCTTCTCCATTCTTGTATTATTCCGTATTCTTTATACCAAAAACCAAAATAAACAAAGAAATATCTCTTGTTACACTTCTTTGTCAGATAAGATAAATAATATTATAAATAGCCTTTACTGTCAATGTTTTTTTATTTATTTTAGTATACCTACAACAGATTGGCGGATGGAATTACTCCATCCGCCAATATTGTCTTTTATTATGTAATAATTAAGCCTTCAACTGGAATTTTGCAACTAATTCATGCATTGTAACTGCCTGTGCTGATAACTCTTCACTTGTTGCATATGATTCTTCAGCAGCCGCTGAGTTAGACTGTACTACTTCTGAGATACGAGCAATACCCTGATCTGCCTGTTCTACTGATTCTGCCTGTGTCTGTGAATTCTCAGATAACATCTTAGATGTCTCTGCAATCTTTTGAATCGCTTCAACCACTCCATTAAGAACATCTGCTGTCCTATGGGCAATTTTGCTTCCTTCCTGAATCTCATGTAATGTATTACTTACAAGTTCTCTTGTATTGTCAGCCGACTTTGCACTTTGCTCAGCCAATGTACGAATCTCATCTGCAACAACTGCAAATCCTTTTCCTGCATCTCCCGCTCTGGCAGCCTCAATAGAAGCATTCAAAGAAAGGAGATTGGTCTGACTTGCAATGTTTTCAATCTCTGAAATAATGTACTCAATCTTTCTTGATGTATCATTAATTCTATTCATAGATTCTACCATGTTGCCCATCTCTTTATGACTGTTTTGAGCATCTTTTGCACACTCAAGAGCCTGATGATATGCCTCGTCAACACTAGAAACAGTATCTCTAAGACCTTCTGCTACTGTGTTCATTGTGGCAAGCATCTCCTCTACTGACGCAGCCTGATCTGTTGCACCTTCTGCAAGACTTTCTGCTGCTTCTGCAAGATTATCTGCTCCAAGATTAACCTGATTAGAAACTTCTTCAACTTCTTTTAATGCCGCACTTACATTGAGGTTCATATTATTAATGGCTACAAATAACTCTTCTAAATCTCCGCAATATGCTTCCTCGCATTCTGATTCCACATTGAAATTACCATGGCTCATTTCTCCGCACAATCTCTCAACGTCAGCAATTATTGTCTGTAAACGCTTTGCCATATTGTTAGCAGAGTTCATAAGCGCTGCTATCTCATCCTGAGAATCAGACGTAGGAAACTCTGATTGGATGTCACCTTCTGCAAATGATTCAAATCTCTCTTCAAGTTTTGCTAATGGTTTGGCAATTCCTTTTGAAATATTTTTCGCAATCTTTTTTGAGATAATAACCGCTGCCACTATAAGCACAACCATTAATACTATGGCACCAATCTCTAGAATTTCGCAGATTACTTCCATCTGCTCTTCTTTTTCAATGTTAATATCCATCAATTCAAGTGTCGCAGCATCCAATTTATCATATAATGGTGTTAACTCTTCAATAGCCATTTTCTGCGCTTGAGCACAACGTTCCTGATCTGTTGTTGCACCTATTTTTATTATTTCTTCTTCTTTTTCGAAGTATTTATCAAGGGCAACCTTTATCTTATCATATGCCTCACGACCAGCATCTGTAACTATTGTTTTTTCTATATCTGCGAATCTTTTCTTTGTATTCTTAACTCTAGTATCATGTTTTTCAACCATTATATCGATTTCTTCTTGTTCTTCATATCCGATAATACCACGAGTATTCGAACGACATTCCGCGTACTCATTCATAAACAAGGCAATATCACCCTGTGGAAGCGCATAGTTCTTCATTGCTTTTTCAAAGTTAAAAACTACAACTATTAATGAAACAATACCCATTACCGCCCCAATAGAAGCAATGATAATAATCATGTTAAAAGCTTTTCTAAGTCTTGCTTCTATCTTCATGTTTTTGAAATTAAATAAACTTTTCATCATCTTGTTTATTCCTTTCCATCATATAGCATTACATAACATTCTCTATCGAAGAATACCATCATAATTCATAACGCTTAGATTGATTATACTATTTTTTTTGTCCTATATCAACAAAAATATAGTCTTTTTTATGTTTGTGACTTGTTTTTGTATTTTTTTGTAACAAGTAACACTCCAATTAGTATTCCAGCCACCATTCCTAGCATCACAAAAAGGATTGTTACCCATAACGAAAACCTTATCTCTTCTCTTTTATTGTCACTTTTTTCTGTTTCATATTCCTTATTTTCTCCTTTTCCATCTTCTTGTGCTGGTTTATCCGTTGTTACAGGCGAATTTGTTTCTTCAGGCTCTGGTGTAGTTGTTGGCTTAAGCGTACTAACCGGCACTTCATTTTCGCTGTTATTACCCATTATCGGTAACTTGCCACTGTATTTAGGCATAACATACGCAATGACTGTGTATTCTTTTTTTGTACCGTCTTCCGCCGTACATACAACCTTTAAAGTATTACTTCCCTCTTTTAGACTTACAATTTTATCTCCAGTTACACCTTTGGCTTTATTATCTTTTGCACTTCCATTTATTTCAAATAATTTACCGCTTTCCTCTAACGGCATATATACCACATAGTTTGTTATGTTTTCATTAAATGTTGGAGATAACTGTCCACCACTCACATCTATGCCCTTAAGTTTACATTCAGATGATGGTACATAATTAGGATCTTGCTTTCTGTTAACCAAAATAGTATATGTTCGTTTACTTCCGTTCTCTGCAACAACATTTATACTAACCTTATTCTCTCCAACCACTAATTTATTGCCGGATATGTTGTATTTTGCTTTATCGTCAGAGAGAACAACTTCAATCTTGAGTGATGCAACATCGTACTCCACATCTGTTAATCTGTACTTAAGAATCTTTCCGTCAAATTTAGGCGATATTGTTCCACCATTTGACACTGTCAGCGACTTAATGTAATTATCTGTGGAAAGTGGTCTTGCAACAGTAAGAGAATGTTTAATACTCCCATATTGTTTTTCAGTAACTCCATCTGACACTGTAAGTCCATTAAGAGAAATACTTATCACCTCTCCTGCTGATACACCACTTTTCACTTTAAATGTTGCCGAAATAAGCCTTGTGTTCTTTGCAGTTGGATTGCTCAATGCGTCATCATAAGCAACTATTGCTCTATTATTAGTTTCTACCTTCCATCCTTTTCTTAATGATGTAACTTTTGTAAGTGTAACCTTACTGGCATCAAAATCAAATGTACCCTCCAGACCATACTGCCCTGACTCAGGTATTATTATATCCAGTTTAAATGTTTCTCCCTCTCTTATTGTTTTAGTTCCTTCTATTGTTGCCCCGGCTCCCATTGCAACACTACTCATCTGATAAAAACATATCATCATAACAACCAGTACAAATAATAATTTAGCCTTTATTCTCACAGTTCCATTCCACCTTTCCAATTCTGTTCTTTTAATACTTGCCTAAAATATATCCCTTTATCCTAATAAAATCTGTTATGTTGATTTTCCCATCACCATTAGTGTCTCCCCTTGTAAGTTTAAGTCCCGATAAACTATTCTTTCTCAATATATGAGCCTTCACCGAAATTAAATCTGTAATATTAACTCTCCCATCTCCATTAACATCTCCAGAAACAACCGTCGGCTGCGGACTCTTTGTCGGTACTACAGTCTTGGTTGGCTGCGGACTCTTCGTCGGTACTACAGTCTTGGTTGGCTGCGGACTCTTTGTCGGCGCTACAGTCTTGGTTGGCTGCGGACTCTTCGTTGGTGCTACAGTCTTGGTTGGCTGCGGGCTCTTCGTTGGCGCTACAGTCTTAGTTGGCTGCGGACTCTTCGTTGGCGCTACAGTCTTGGTTGGTTGCGGACTCTTTGTCGGCGCTACAGTCTTGGTTGGCTGCGGACTCTTTGTCGGTGCTACAGTCTTGGTTGGCTGCGGGCTCTTCGTTGGCGCTACATCCTCTACCCCCACTACAGTTACTACATTGGATGTTGCACTTTTAGTCCCATTATATTCACCTGTGACCACACAATAAAAATATCTTGTTCCTGCTTCTGACACATTTACAGAATATGTCTTATTATTCGCCCCATTTATTGCTACACCATCCGTCGTTTTACTTGAAGTTTCGTACCACTGGTATTTATAATCAAAATTAACAAGTTCATCCTTCATAGTTGCCTCTAGAACCACATTACCAGGCACACTACATTGTACATCCTCAATATCATTTACAGCAAATTCATTAAGAGCACCACCAACTCTAATCCTTGGAGTTTGACCCGGTGTAAAAATCGTATTCATAGCATTTTTAGCCTGAACTGTTACATAGTAGACATTTCTACAATTCAAATTTGAACTCCATGTGTAATTATCTGTAGGCACTCTGCTAATTATTACATTCCCTCCAGTTTCACTGTCATAAGCAAAGAATGAATAACCTGTGACAGTGTATCCTGCCACCACATAATCATCCCATTTCACATAGATAATATTGTTATTTGCATACCATTTCACATTAGAAACCGGTTGAAAAGCTATGGAACTTACTACTATATTTGTTTCACTTAGGTATTGTTTTTCGCCTTCATTTACATATGCTTTAATATAAAATGATATATTTTTTCCCGGCGGTAAATCACCTACATCTACCACGCAACTTGAAGCCCCCTTCTCCAATTCTTTATAGAATTCTGTTTCATGTTGCACCCCTTGTGCATCGTAATATGTTCTATATATCAGGTACCCATCTACATCTTCATTTCTATCCCAATTCAACATAATCTTGCCGTATTGTGTATTATCCGCTGTAAAATTAGTTGGAATATCAACTATCTTAGAATGACTGTAAACATTACTATCCTCTGATTCCTCTTGTAATTCATCTAGATACACCTTTACTTTATAATGATATACCTTGTCATATAAAACCGTTTCATCATAGTATGTAGTTTCTCCGGTTACAGTTCCAATGTGAACAAAATCCACTCCATTCTCTGACCTATATATCTTGTATCCCGCAATATCACTAACCTCATCCCACTGTATTTTAATTCCCCCTCTATCATGGGATGCTTTTCTAATAACAGTTCCTCTTAATTCTAATGTTCCCACTTTTACCTTAGACTCATAAAGCACTTCTTCATCATAAAACCTTACCTTGTAGTAATAGTACTTATTCTTTTCTACTTGTTCATCCGTATAAGAAGTATCACTACCACTATATATCACTTCATATTCTCCGCTATATTCTGTGGCTCTCAAAAGTTCATAACTTGATATACCCAATACTTTTTGCCAACTAATACTGATATTAGTACTTCCGTTGGAAGCAATGGACGTAATGTTACTTGACTTAACAGTTTCGCTTTCATCTACTGTAAATGCCTTTATGCACAAATTAGACTGATTTACAGAGTACTCACCATATTCATATACATCTTTATATGCATCACCTATCTTAACGTAACTTTCATTTTCCCCGCAATCATTTACCGCAAAGGATGTGCCACCACCACCAACATATACCTTTTGATTTATTCCTGATGACATACTAGTAATCTCATCAAATTTTATTACCACGGAAAATGTATCTCCAACATCTACTTTTACTGGTTCAGCAAGAGGTATTGTATAGTATCCCGGAAATGTAGTTTTTCCCTCTAAACTTTCGCTAAGAAGAGCAGTCCCACTCTCTGGCATATCCTCGGTAGGATTCTTGTATATCTGAATACTATAAGAAGTATTTGGACTTTCCACACCCATTGACACCGCTTTAATATACTGGGAATTATTACCCTTTACAGTAAAGACATTAGCATAATCCTTAGCTTTAAATGCTGCAAAGTTGCCAAAAATGCTAGCCCCATCATGTTGATAGTTATGTGTGTAATCTGACTTTGGCGCAATCTCATATACGCATGCTGTTGCATTACAGATAGTCTTATCTTCGTAAGATATCCACATATAACCGTTGTCACCATAATAAGTTCCCCAACTGTTCTTTATTAACCATGCTCCATCTGAAGATGGCGTATGAGTATTTCCCTCACTGTCGACAATAGAAAACTTTTCTTTTGGAATACTATCATCCCATCCTACCAATGTTATAGCATGATTTACATATGTATCTTTATAAGTATAGTGATAGTATTCTATTCGGTTTGCTTCTGAATTTGAATACTCAGAATCAGCATTGTAATAAGATGTCACTCCTCCATTTTCCATAATAGCCCTTTTTACATAATTCACATTAGCCATATTAATAAAGTATTGTCCCGTTAATATATAACTTACTTTTGACTTATCAAAAACTACGCAGGTATTTCCACTATGATTATATGGTGCATCGCTTTCATTGAAAACTCCCGCCCATTTAGTTAATGTTTTGAAAACATAATTATCATTTCCACCACTAACCAAATCATTATATATATCTGTTGTTGAAGATACATCCCCCGTAGTAGTACCTGTTGCATCTGAAAATGTACTATCTTCATAAGTCATAGTTGCCAATGCATACTCTGACAAATCAATATCAGCAGCACTCTCCACCAAGCCATGAGTTATAGCATAAGACTCCATTGATGAAATTGCAGCAAATGCCCAACATGTTCCTAGCATACCCTGATTTTTAACACTAGTAACATGTCCCTTCTCATTAGAATTATAACTTGAAGGAATCCTTATCGCCTTTAATATAGGACTTTTATAATTAACATCTTCGTCTTCAATTAACACTGGGGCTTTGTAGCCTATATCATAATACCCATTCACTCTTTTATCATTATCCGCCTTTGCTTCACCATTTTGGGAAACATATGAAAATGCCTGGATACCTATAACTACTATCATTAGGTATGCTATTATTCTTCTAATCTTTTTTTGCTTCATGATAAATCATTCCTTTATCTTATAGTAATGCCCATCGATACATAAATCATATAATATATTATAACTTTTTCTCTAACCAAAGTATAGCAAAAATCTCTTTACAAAATGAAGTCTAAACAACAAAACAGGAGAGGCACATCTCTCCTGTTTTGTGTACAATAATTGCTTTATTATTTTCAATGAATATTTATCACTTCTAAAAATTAGCAAGTTTACTGTCAAGAAGTTCTCTAATTAAAGCAATATCTCCTGTATTCTTAAGTTCTCTCATACAAGCGCCAAACAATGCCTGCTTAGCTTTTTCTTTACCATTCTTATAGTCGTTAACTGCCTGAGCATTTTTTGCAAGTACTCTGTCAACGACAGCTTCAATAGTAGATGTATCAACCTTAGCATCAAATCCATTGTCCTTGCAATATGCAACAGGGTCTACGCCCTCTTCCATAACTGCTGTAAGAATCTTTCTACCATTAAGTCTGCTTACGCCCTCATCAACCATCTTAATTATTGCAAATAAATCATCTGCGCTAATCTCAAGGTCTCCAAGAAGTTTACCGTTCTTACGAAGTACACCTGCACAGTCTGTAAGAATCCAGCCTGCTGCATTTTTAGCTGTTGTTCCCATCTCTACCACATCATCAAGAAGCTTGTTTGCCTTATGGTTCTGGATAAGCATATCAATCTCTTTCTCAGAAATTCCTGCTTCTCTGTAAGCATCAGCCTTAGCATCAACAGCTTCCGGCATATTAGCCTTAATCTCTTCTAACCATGCATCATCAATAATGATTGGCATCAAATTAGCATCAGGGAAGTAACGATAATCCGCTTCTGTCTCTTTGTTACGCATTGCAAAGGTCTTACCTGTAGCGTCATCAAATCTTCTTGTTTCCTGAACGAGTTCTTCTGTTTCAAACTCAATTGCATCAATATGACGCTGTGCTTCATAACGAATAGCACGCTCAATAGCCTCGAATGAAGCCATATTCTTAATCTCTGTACGAACACCAAACTGCTCGCTTCCTTCCGGACGGACAGAAATGTTAACATCACAACGCATTGCGCCTTCTTCACACTCTGAAATACCGCTTGAACGAAACATTGATTTTAGTTTATTAAGATATACAAGCACCTCTTCAGCACTTCTAAAATCCGGTTGAGTAACAATCTCAATAAGCGGCACACTGGTACGGTTAAAGTCAACAAGTGAAGCCTTTCCAACGTGAACTAATTTACCAGCATCCTCTTCCATATGAATCTGCTTAATATGGATATCACGAGTACCTTCTGATGTCTTTAATGTAACACATCCGTTAGTACATATTGGGTGATTAAGCTGAGTAATCTGATATGCACATGGAAGGTCCGGATAGTAATAATTCTTCTTATCAAATGTAGTATATCTGCTAATATCACAGTTAAGCATAAGACCTGCTGTAACTGCAAGTTCAACTACTCTTTTATTCATTACAGGAAGCATACCCGGCATACCACTACAAGCTGGGCATACACAGTCATTAGGCTCTTTAGCCGATGAATGTCCACCGCATGAACAGAAAATCTTTGATTCTGTATTAAGTTCTACGTGAGTTTCAAGTCCAATAACTATCTCATATTTCATAACTATTCACCTGCCCTTTCCACGCTTTTTGCAAGACTTAAAAGAGTATTTTCTGCAAACTGTCCACCCATAAGCTGTACTCCACCACTTACTAAAGCAGGAGTTCCAATAAGGTTTGGAACGCATGTAAATACGCTTTCTTCAAACACTTTCATAAATGCATCCTTAATGTCATATGCCTTATATGCACTCTGGCTGCATACTGGAGTAAGTACTGCATCATAAGACTTCATAAGGTCTTCAAATCTTTCTGCAACAACACGGCGAACCTTAAGTGCCTTACCATAGCAAGACTCATAACGATTCTTAGATAAAGTATCTGAACCATATAAAATAACTGCTTTTGTAAGGAAATTAAATCCTTCAGTTCTTGTGTTTACATATAATTCATCTATATTCTTATAATCTGCTGCGCGATGACCATACTTAACACCGTCATAGCGAGACACATTGTTGCAGGTCTCAGCGGTCATAAGAATCTGCCATGTTGTATTGGCTGCATCCACAATATCAAAGGATACTTCCTCAACCACTACGCCATTAGCACGAAGTTTATCAGCATAGGCAAGTACATTTGCCTTAACATCATCTGATGCCTTTTCAAGTAATTCTTTAACGATGCATACTTTCTTTCCAGCTATCGCTTCATCTGCATTAAACTCGTATTCTTCCTTAAGGCTTGTTCCATCCTTTTCATCATGTCCGGCAATTACACTCATTACTTCTTTGATTTCATCTGCATTTGCAGCATACACACCCATCTGTTCACCAGATGATGCACAAGAGATAATTCCATAACGAGATACAGTTCCATAAGTTGGCTTAAGGAAATCCACTCCAGCCAAAGCTGCACTACGGCGTGTTGCTCCATTCATATCTACACCTAAGGCTGCTTTTACTTCACCATTTGCAACTAAAGTTGCTGCTGCACCCTTAAGGTCTTCATCTTTCTCGCCATAGTATGAGAACTCACCAACTAAATCAAGACCAAACTCGCCAACATGAGTCTTTCCTGCGATTTCATAGCCTGCATTTTCAAGACGGCTAACTGCCTCTGCACTAAATAATGGCTTGAAGCCTTCTAATATATGTGAACCTGCACTTGTAACCACACCTTTAACAAGGATAGTGTCGTCAACGGCTACAGTTCCTTTATCCGATAATTTTACTGAATATAATTCCATTCTAACGCACCTCCTTTACTATTTCACAAGACGTGGCACCTGCCAACTGTCTTCACTACGCTGTGGAGCACCCTCTAAGAGACTTTCTCTTGAGAAATTCTGCACTCTCTTGTCTTCACGAAGAACGTTGGTCATAGGCATAACGTAAATCATTTCTTCAACATTTTCAGTATCAATTCTTGTTAAAGCCGCTTCATGCTCCTTCATGCTTGCAAAGATACTCTGCATATCGCCATCCTCTGCTTCAGTTAATGACAACTGATTAAGCTGCTGGTCATTAGAGAAGGTTGAACGTTTTTCTGTACGCGATTTATTACCACCACTTGGCACTCCACGACCCGCTAAAGCACTTGTATTTCCAAGTAAATGTACATCCTCTAACTGCTGGTTAGTAACCTCACTTGGTGCGCCAAGAAGTAAATCCTGTGCATTACCATTAAGTGGGAATGCAATAACCTCAAGAATCTTCTCTTCCCCTGTAAGGAGCATAACAGTACGGTCAACACCTGGTGCCATACCTGCATGTGGTGGAGCACCATACTGGAATGCAGTATAAAGAGCATTGAATCTTGTCTTAAGTTCTTCCTCTGAATATCCGGCAATCTCAAATGCCTTCTTCATAATGTCAATATCGTGGTTACGAACAGCACCGGAAGCAAGCTCAATACCATTACAAACAAGGTCATACTGGTAAGCTAAAACTTTAGTAGGATCGTCACCTAAAAGAGCATCCATTCCGCCCTGAGGCATTGAGAATGGGTTATGAGTAAATATTGTATCTCCTGTCTCTTCATCGATTTCGTACATTGGGAAATCAACGATAAAGCAGAATTCAAATGCATCATCTTTAATTAAATCAAGCTGGTCTTTGCCTGCAAGCCATGAACGAATGTGTCCAGCCTTCTTTTCTGTATCGTTCTTCTTATCATCACAGATAAAGAATAAAGTCTCTCCTTCTTTAACCCCTGTGATTTCTATAATCTCAGCCTTCTTCTCATCTGATAAGAATTTAGCGATAGGACCTGCAAACACGCCCTCTTTAAGAGTGATGTAACCAAGACCACCAAGACCAACCTCTGCTGATGTAGCAAACTTAAGAGAATCTTCGAAGAACTTCTTAGATTTTCCTGCACAGTCAGCCACAATACCACGAACTGGTTTACCCTTAAACGCTGGGAAATCCACATCTGCAAAGAAGTCTGTAAGGTCACAGATGATAAGCGGGTTACGAAGGTCCGGCTTATCTGAACCGTATTTCATCATTGACTCAGCATATGTGATTCGTCTAAAAGGTCTATCTGTAATCTTTTTATCTGAAAACTCTTTGAAGGTGTTGTACATAACATCTTCACATACTTCAAGAACTTCTTCCTGAGTTGCAAATGCCATCTCAAAGTCAAGCTGATAGAATTCACCAGGAGAACGGTCAGCTCTTGCATCCTCATCTCTAAAGCAAGGTGCAATCTGAAAATATCTATCGAAGCCAGACACCATTAAAAGCTGTTTAAACTGCTGTGGTGCCTGTGGCAATGCATAGAACTTACCTGGATGCTTACGGCTTGGCACAAGGAAGTCTCTTGCACCTTCCGGAGATGATGCAGTAAGAATAGGAGTCTGCATATCAAGGAAGTTCTTTTCTTCCATCTTATTTCTCATATAACGAATAATCTTTGAACGCATAACTATGTTATCATGGTTCTTTGGATTACGTAGGTCAAGATAACGATATTTAAGACGAAGTTCGTCTTTGCTTAAATGAGAACTTCTAACTTCAAAAGGTAGCATATTGCGGCTCTTGCCAAGCACCTTTAAGGTATCCGCTACAAGTTCAACATAACCTGTTGCAATCTTCATATTAACAGTATCAGGGTCACGCTTTTCAACTACACCCTTTACAGTAATAACTGTCTCACGATTAACATTCTTAAGTAATTCTTCATTGTGAACAACCACCTGAGTAACTCCTGTGTAGTCACGCAAATCAATAAAAATAACACCACCATGGTCACGAACAACATCAACCCATCCTGCAAGTTCTACAGTCTGACCAATATGTTCATCACAAATGTCGTTACAAAATAGAGTTCTGTACATAGTATGCCTCCTATAATTTTATTTTTGCGTTCTTTTTATAGAGCGCTATTAATTGCTGCAAAAAGTGCTTCAACTTTCCCATGCAATTAAAAAATCCCGGGAATATATCGCTATATTCCCGGGACGAGTAAACTAAATAATTAACCCGCGGTGCCACCCGCTTTGATGCCAGCACAAGCACTATCGTTAATACATATAGCACTTAAAGCATCCACTTTTCAATATTCAACTAATTCATATCGGAGTGTTCCCAAGCTTACTACTCGTCTCAAATGCGCTTTCAGTCCACGACGCATTCTCCCTGACAGACTTTCCACAAAAACCGAGTCTCCAGTGTGTATCATATCAAACTGTATTTTATTTGTCAATAAAATTCGTTCGACATTTAATATTCTTCTCAACATACTCAAGAAGTTCCTTAAAACTTCCATTAGGGAAATCCGATATATCTCTGTCAGTACTATTAATCAAACAATCCGTTAGCAAAAACACCTTCATTCCCAATTTCTCTGCAACCATGTCTTCACTTACATCATTACCTACCATCAGACATTCCTCAGGCTCAAGATTCATTTGATTCAAAATATCCATATAATAGTTAGGATTAGGTTTGCAATATCTTGAATTCTCATAGTTAGTAATTATCTCAAAATCCTCTGGTGATAACCTGGCCCATCCAATACGTTTTATAGTTGCAATAGGCGGAAAAACCGGATTGGTTGCAAGGGCAATTCTAAGTCCTTTTTCTTTTAATATATCCACTGTCTTTGCTGCTTCTAGATTGTGTCCACAGACACTTGCAACGCTGTCAAAGTTGTTCTCATAGAATTCATCAAAAAATCTTATATCCTCTAGCACCTTTTCCCCGTATTTTGTAACAAAGTAATCCCAGAACACCTTATCATTGGTTTTGCTTCCATCGTTCTTTATCATTTTCATTGTCCCAGTCCACACATTTTCAAGCAACTCTTTTGGCTCATATCCATGCATGGCAAGCTTTGCTCCAAGTCCTTTAAAATATGTTTTAATAAATACTTCCTGCTCCATAGGAAGAAGTGTGCCATCCAAATCAAATAACACTGCTTTTATACTCATTGCGTGTTTCCTCCGTTAATGTAGCGTCACTATTATTTTCTTATAACATTATATCATTTTTCGTTTCATCCACCAAGGGTTACATCCTGCTTGCTATACCATTCCAGTGCATTTTTAAAGTCCTCATCTGTGTAATCCGGCCACAAATGCTCTTCTACATAGAAATCAGCATACACCGACTGAATTGGTAAGAAACCTGAAAGCCTTCGCATACCACCCCAGCGAATAATCAAATCAATTCTGGAAATATCCTCAGAATGTGGTTTTCCCTCTTCTTTTAACCGGGACAAATCCCACTGCCACCCATAGTTTACAAGAAAATTCACGCGAATTCCACCACCATGTACAGGTGTGCGTGTTGTATATTGTAGCAATTCCTTGGGGAAGCATATGGAATTACTGTCACCGATTACAAGCAAATCCGCCCCTTCTTTTGTGAGCATTTCCACCGCATCTACACATGCCTTTTGAAATGCTTGAAACTGCTCTGCAGGACGTTTGCAATTATCTACCGTAAAACCATAATATGTGATTTCTTCAATGCCATATTCCTTTGCAATCTGCAACAGTTGCAAACCTGGTTTCAGACCATACTCATAACCATCCTTCTTGCTCAATCCCTTTGCCACTGCCCAACGACGATTTCCATCGGGAATGACACCAATATGCTTGGGTTTTTGTTTACTCATACTCATCACCTCATTTAGAGTATTGCCAGTACAGTTTTGCTTATACATTTACTCTCTTATTAATCCTTCGTCACCTCAGTTTTTTTGAAAGAATCATCTATTTTCTCGCGCAAATCCCCATCTAATGCATGTTTTACCCCGCAGACTTGTTCAATTGTAATTGTTTTTGTAAACCAGCGCTGGTTTACACTGGTTATTCCGGTTATGACCTTACCGCAGATATTCAATGACGCTGTTCTCAAAAATCCAGTAAAATCAAGATTTGCGAGACTTTCGCAAAACTGTCCACCGACTGGTCGTCAAAGCTGCCACAACAATATAAACAGAAGCAGGATACGCACATAGTTGCATTGGCAACTTGCGCAGAAACACCGCACTCCCAGAGAGATGCGCACTAGGAGGGCCTAGGCCCCGGAACATTGCACTTTCTGAATAAATCAAAAACTTTTCTCTCTTCAGGGGATCGACTTTTAAAATTATTAATGATATAATCTTTAAAGAGCACTGAAAGGAGTGGCTTTATGGCAAACATATTACTACTTGAGCCAGCATACAAAAACAAATATCCGCCTCTAGGATTAATGAAAATTGCTGCTTTTCACAAACACGTATTGCATGATAAAGTCTTTTTTTCTAAAGGACCTATACGAGAGGGACTTACAGATATAACTACATGGGACAAGGTATATGTAACAACTTTATTCACTTTCGAATGGAAACGATCTATTGAAATGATTGAATATGCAAAAACACTCGCTCCAATCAGCAAAATTGTTGTTGGCGGAATTGCATCTACATTGATGCCCGATGAATATGAAAAGGCAACCGGTATACGGCCAGTGACCGGATTATTAAATGAACCTGGCAAATTGAGTTATCTAGGTGACGATACAATTGACTCTATTACACCTGACTATACAATCCTAGATGATATAGCAAGTTATTACCACTATCCCTACGAAAATGCTTATTTCATGTATAGCACACGCGGATGTGGCATGAATTGTGGCTTTTGTGCCGTTAAAACACTTGAACCAACC
>JAFQMS010000017.1 GCA_017396145.1 Lachnospiraceae bacterium | reverse complement strand
AGGATCAAACTCTCATGTTAAAAGTTTAATTTGGTTCAGATTGCGCTTGGCTAATCTAAACATCTTTACTGTTTTTAAGGTCGCTTCAGTCTTTCGACTGTCGCTGTTCGTTTTGAATATTCTAGGAATTTTCAAGGTTGTTTTATTGTTTAATTATCAATGTTCTTTTTGTGTTTTGCTTTCGCTCTTAGCGCGTCAGCAAGATATATATTAACACCCTGTAAGGCGTTTGTCAACAACTTTTTTTATTTTTTTTAATTTCTTTTTCTCTTCGTATAAAACCCCTTTATTTACTAGGATTTTCATCCTTCGGCTTAGTGATATCTTTTACCCCTTCTTCAATTTCCTTTGCAATATCTTCAATGTATTCCCCTTCCATTTCCTCTACATAATCTGCCACCACACTCATAATTACATTGTTATCATATAGATATGTCAACACAGGATTCTCCTGTATATCTTCATTACATTTTTCCATAAATTCATTTCCCGGTAATACGCTGACGAGTATGAAGAATAGCCACACAATTATAAACCCTTCTACAACTCCTAACACAGCGCCTGCCATTCTGTTAAGAGACTTAAGCACAGGAAGTTTGCTTATTATATTAAGCACTGATGAAATCACAGCCAAAATAATGCTTAAAACTATGAACACAATTACATAAACTGACGCATTAATAATCAAATCTGTTATCAAATTATATAAATACTGTGCAAACTTGTCTGAATTCTCTTCAGTGAATTTTTCAAGATTACCACTTTCTATAATTATATCTTTAACTACTGGCGGCATCCCTATCTCATCAAGAATCTCTGATTGAGACGCCTCATCAAGTTTATCACTGGCAGTTTTGGCAAGTTCTTTAGTTACTTCACTCAAATCAATATTTTCGCTTACAGCATCGTATACCCCACTATAAACACTTTCATTTTCGCACAATATCTTGGCAACTTCAGGCGCTACCACCGATGTCAATAGTGCACTAAGTACAATGGTTGCCATTGAAAGTATTGTTTTAATTAATCCTTTATAGTACCCCACCACACCTGTTATTAATACTATTCCTATTACTATAATTAGTAAAGCGTTCATGTTTTTCCTCCGTTCTTTAACTCAAGTTTGACCTGCAAAATACTTTATTCACTCTCAACCAATTTAATCAATTCAATACTGTTTTCATCAACAAGTATATATTTATCCTTGTTATTATATGGAAAGAAATAATCCAACCTTTCCTCAAGTCGCTTCTCAAATTTCACTTTTCCATTTTTTCCAATTATGCGCACCCCTACATCCGTGGTCATAATCACTTCTTTTCCACTCATATAGATATTTTTATACTCATTTTCCAAGGAAAGATTAATCTCTTCCTCTCCTGAGATGGAATAAACTAAAAGTTGTTTTTTCCCTTCTTTGTAATTGTCTAAGACAACTCCTACTCTTTCTCCTGAATAAATAACGCTTTTTATATTGTACTCAAACTTATCCGATACAAACATCTCTTCCGGTGTTTCCTTCATCTTATAAGTTTTAATTCGTCTATCCGTAAATGCAACTATCTCGTCATTATTCACGAAACGTACCATAGGTACCATTTCATCATCAAGGGTTTCAGCTCGAACAATTCTATTATTATAACTTTCACCCACTTCTCCAAAATTATAAAATGTAAGATAGTTTTCTCCTTCATTTTCACCTACGGCAACATAACTTGTTACAAGTTTTCTAGCGTCATCAGATATAGCCACTCCTAAAGGATATCCATCCACTGCAATTCTGGTTTTTATTTCTGCATACACATTAGAACCGTCGCATATTTTTATATAGTTTAACATTTCGTCTTCTAGTACCACTGCTGCAATGCCTTGAGCAGATATATCTATCATAGTTATGGGATTAAGTATTTCAACCTCTTTTCCATTACCCTTCCCATCATAAATAATCAGTTGCTTATTACCAATATCGCCTATTGCAACATATTCTCCTCTTGTGACCACACAAGGATTCTTCATATTAAATCCTGCGCTCCAGACATCTTTACCTTCACCATCCATAACTGTTATGCCATCATTACTATACTTAAGCATTTTGTCATTGTCATAACTTTGATAGTTCATAGATTTAGAATCATTACGTTCCTTCGTATTTTTTACTTCATAGTCGTTATATGTTCTATTAATATATCTATATATTAATACCGCCGCCACAGCAATCACTATTGCAATGATTGTTAATACTATGACTCTTTTTCTTTTTTCCATCTTTTGTTTTCTATCTGCAGTATGTTCAACTACTATAACATCGCCCTTTTTTCCCATGTATACCTCTTTTCTATCATAATGCATATTGATTTACGGTGTATTCTTATTTTATCACAGACTTAAAAATATGAAAGACTATTTTTCATTCCCCAAAGGCTTTATAAATGTTTTATTGAGGAATAAGCAGTTTTTGTCCAACCACAATCATATTTTTATCTGTTATTTTATTAGCTTTCATTATGTCTTCTACTCTAAAAATCGTGCCATACATTTTATAACTAATATTTACCAGCGTATCTCCTTTTGCCACTGTGTATGTTCTTTCTGAATTATCTGTTTGGGTTTCTACAGCAGCTTCGGGTCCCTTGGTTGTAATTACATCCTTTGTGGCAGAAGGATTTTTAGTTTTTGCAGGTTTTGTTGTCTCCTTCGGTTTGGATGTTTTTTCTGTATTTTCTTTTACATTTTCTTGCTTTTCTTCTGATGTTGGTTTTTTCATCTCTTCTTCTATTTCATCAGTTTCGACTTTTGGAGGCAGAGTCATTTCCTTATTCGCCTCTACAACTTGACCGTTAACCGCCAAAGTAGCCACCGGTTCTTCCTTTGAAAACAACTGCGAACCATCCACACTTATCTTAAAAGCCAGCGCTAACATTGCAACAGCTAAAACTGTTGTCAAAACAGCGTGCCCTTTTTCCTTACTTTCTTCTAATTTTCCCTCTTGTTTAGATGGATAACCTTTAAGAGCTATTGTCCTTATTTTATCTGTTGTTTCATCTTTATAATTAGCATCTACTCCTTTGGGTTTATTAACCTTGAGCATGTATGCTTGCATTTCCTCATTCTTTTCATAGTACATATAATACCCGCTTTGTTTCTTAAGTGCACCCAAACAGTATTTGTACATATATTCTTCTCTTGAATACACATCAAGAACATATAGCACTTTATCCTCACCTGGAAAATTGGCAATATGGCTCTTTAATACTGCGTTATCACTTTCATCCCAATCCTTTGTTCCAATTGCCCATCCCATAATATCGTGTCTTGGAAAATTCTCCTTGATTTCCTTGTATATACACTCCCATGTGCTGCTTAAAAAACCATGGCATTTATTTGATTCATCCCATTTAGGATTAATTACGATTGCTCCACTTATAAATACAGCATGTACTTCGCCCACCATTCCGCTGCTTCCTAAAAGCACATAACGATTATCCGTACCTCTTTGTCTTATAAATGTAACCACGTAATCTTCTATGTATATTCTTTTATCTGTATCCGCCTGTCCGATTTGTCTGATATTTTTAGGCAGTCGGATTAATCGGTTAATCTCTCCACTGCCTACCTTCTCATTGTCTGTTGTATTAATATGTTCAATCATTACTCCGCCCCCAATGCCTTTTTTGTCTTTTAGTCCAATCCTAGCATACAACGGATGAATAATTTGTCATATTATATGTGATATTCTAAATACTTTTCGTCAGCAACCTCTTTATTCTCATCTTTCTTTGCTTATCTTTACAGCATAATACATAATAATACAAAAACCTTCTGACTATATCTGATTTGTTTTTACCTTATATACATTAATTGCACCTGATATATCTTTAGCTTCACCGCTGTCTATAATATCTATCAAAGCATCTAACCTATCTGGTACAAGAAATTCCTTTCCAAGAAATGCTTCGTATTTATCAGTGAAATTAAGACTTCCTCTAGATATTGCGTCTTCAAAAGAAGATATCTCATCTCTAACCTTAGCAAGTTCTCCATTAAGTTTGTCTATCTCTTTTTGATATCTTGCTGTAATTTCTCCACTAATAACATTTTTGGTAGTGTTTTCATAGACATCTAGAGCCTTCTTCTTATCCTTTGCAATACCGGATAAAGACTTAGACAATTCTTTAAGTTCCTTGTCATAGTGTTCTAGTCCGTATCCACTTTCATCCTTATCATTAACAATCTTACGTTTAATCTTTTTTATCTTCTTATTATTAACTCTTATCTGCTGTTTCTTGTCATATATCTGGGTTAATGCATTACGATGCCAACTGTTAATAGTATTACCTAACATTATATATATGACACCGGCAATTGCTGCTATAACAAGGGCTGTTACAATAATAGCCCATACAGAATCGCTATCTAAAACAAATCTGCTAATCAGAATAGGAAATGCCACTAAAAGGCAGGCAAGAGTAACTATTATTTTTAGAAAATCCCCTAGTCTTTTAGGTCTGTAAATTGAAAAATAAAAGTCTGTCTTACATATATATGGCATTTTTTCTCTAATCATTATGGTTTTAATCTCAGAATTAATGTTTGCATTAGCAGATACAAACTCTTTTGTTTCTTCCTTAATGCGCGCATTAACCTTTGCGCTTTTTTGTTTATCTTTATCAGACTTTATTTTTTTTGTTTGCGCCTGATTCTTACCCAACTGCTTATCATAACTTTGCTCTAATTCGCTACGACGCTTTCTTGTAGTACTTATTATCTCATCTTCGCATTCTTTTTCTTTTCCACGAATACTTTTAACTATCTTTGCTTCCTGTTGTAACAGTTTCTTTTGTTTTTCTTTATATTCTTCAAGAGCAAGTAATTCTTTTTTGATAACTTTAAGTTCTTTGCTACCTTTACTCAAAATATTACCCATATCCGTCAATCCTTCCGTTTACTACTTTTCTATCTTATTGTAACAGACCAGAATTATTTTTCAATTTATTCTTGATTTTTTTCTAATATTAATCCTTTTTTTAGACTAAAAACACATTTTCTCCACATTTTATTTCTATAATTCTTTGTGTAAATAACTTTTCATTATTTAAATCTGGGGCGAGTTTATTTACTTAACCTTGCCCTCCTCTCTTTACAATCTTTATTATGTATATATCAGAAATTAAAACAAACAGGTTCCTTGATTTTCCTAAGGAACCTGTTTTACTTGCATCTATAATTCTATTCTTCCTTCTAATGCGCGAAGTAGTGTAACTTCATCCACATACTCAATATCTCCGCCCACGGGAACTCCACTGGCAATTCTCGTCACCTTAATTCCTGTAGGCTTTATTAACTTACTTATGTACATAGCCGTAGTTTCACCTTCAAGGCTGGAATTAGTGGCAATAATAACCTCATCCACATCTTTTTCAAGTCTAACCATAAGTTCTTTGAGTTTAATATCTGCTGGTCCTATTCCAAGCAACGGCGATATAGCACCGTGAAGCACATGGTATACTCCATCAAACTTTCCTGTCTTCTCGTAAGCAGCCAAATCTCTAGAGTTTTCCACTACCATTATTACTTTATGGTTTCTCTTTTCACTAGCGCATATCGGACAAAACTCGTTATCTGTGAGAGTAAAACACTCCGAACAATATCTAACATTATTCTTTGCTGAAACTATCGCGCCTGACAAGGCTTCCACCTGTTCCTTAGGCATATTGATTATGTGAAAAGCTAGTCTTCCTGCACTCTTAGAACCAATGCCCGGAAGTTTTGATAATTCTTCTATTAATTTAGTTATCTGATTACCATAGTAGTCCATAATTAAAAAGGAAATCCTCCACCTAGACCAAGTCCGCCTGTAATAGAACTCATAGCTTGGGCCGACTCTTCCTCAGCCTTTCTCATAGCTTCGTTAACCGCTGCCATAATAAGGTCTTCAAGCATCTCTATATCATCTGGGTCTACAACATCTTTATCAAGTTTAACCATTGTAAGTTCTTTCTTACCTGAAACCTTAACAGTAACTGCACCGCCACCGGCACTTGCTTCCCATTCCTTTTCTTCTAGTTCTTTAGTTTTTTCCTCCATCTGCTTTTGCATTCTCTGCGCTTGCTTCATAAGGTTGTTCATATTGCCAGGCATTGCTCCTCCTGGAAATCCTCCTCTTTTAGCCATAAAAAATCCTCCTAAACACTTTTTATTCTACAAATTCTGTTAAATTCTTTGCCGAAGTACTAACACCTTTAAATATCTTTGAAATATCCGGTCCCCTGTCAGCACCTTTGTCCTCATTACCATCAACAATCCTAACTTCTATCTGTTTCTTTATTATAGAAGATATACTGTTAACCAGTTGATTTTTATGAAGCTCCCGACTTATAAAATCATATCCCATTGAGTCATAAAATACAACAACTAAAGTTGCATTTTCTCCTGCACATGGTTTGGCTTTTTGCAAATACAGTCTTGCTGGCTGTTGTATCTGATTAACTATAGCCTGCCAGTTTTTCGCCACTTTGACAATATCTTCATCCAAGGCTTTTGCATACTCTTCAATCTGCTCAGGGGAATATGACCGTTCGTTATCTCTTCCTTGTGAAGAACCACTCTCACCAACATCTTTAGAACTAGGGGCGTTATCTTCCACTGCGCCAGATGCAACAAATCCTTTTTCCAGTTTGCGTTCAATTGCTCCTATCCTATCATATAGTGCATCTTCCACAGTTTCCATAGATGGAACGCATAGTTTTATCACTGTCATTTCCACCAATGTTCTTTTGCTGGTTGAATACCTAAGTTGATTAATCAATTCAGACATAACTCTTATATATCTGAAAATGCTTTCAATATCCAGTGAAACTATCATATCACTTATAGTTTCAATCTTGTCCTTTGGCATATCTACAAGTTCATCTCTTTTAAGAGAACTTTTTATTATCATTGCATTTCTTAAAAACCATGTATAGTTGGCAACAAACTGGGACAAATCCCTACCTTGTACAATTACATCATCAATAATCTTGACCGCCGATGAAATCTCGCCATTAATAATATGTGAAAGCATATCAATATATATATCTGTATCTACCGCGCCAAGGACTTCAAGTACCCTCTCGTAAGTAAGTTCTTCTCCCAAATAGAAGGCAATGCACTGGTCTAAAAGACTTAGAGCATCACGCATAGCTCCATCCGCAAGACGCGCAATATAGGTAAGTGCCTTTTTTTCTGCCTTTATACCTTCAACTTCTATAAGTTCATTAATTCTCTCAACAATGGATTCCACCGAAAGACGTTTAAAATCATATCGTTGACAACGGGAAAGTATTGTTACCGGTATCTTATGTGCTTCTGTTGTAGCAAGTATGAATATTACATATGACGGAGGTTCTTCTAGCGTTTTTAACAAGGCATTGAAGGCTCCTGCAGAAAGCATATGAACCTCATCAATTATATATACCTTATATCGTCCTGAAGTAGGTGAATAGGCAACTTCTTCAATTATCTGTCTTATATTCTCCACACCATTGTTAGAAGCAGCGTCAATCTCTATAACATTCATTGAATTTTGCTCATTAACAGCCTGACAACTTTTACATTTGTTGCATGGTTGTCCATCTACAGGATTTTCACAGTTAACCGTCTTTGCAAATATTTTTGCTATAGATGTTTTACCTGTTCCTCTGGTTCCCGAAAACAGATATGCATGACCTACTCTGTCTGATTCTATTTGATTCTTTAATGCTTTCACTATATGATCCTGACCTTTAACTTCTGCAAATGAAGCCGGTCTGAATTTACGGTAAAGTGCTACATACGACATACTTATTCAATCTCCAGTATTAATCACCAAAACAGATTCCCAGCGCCTTAGCTTCTTTAATCATCTGACAATCTTTTGGAACATATTTTAACTTGCCTGCAACTTCATTAAGTGGCACTGGCACAATCTTGTCCCCATCAAATCCTACCATATAACCATACTTTTCTTCCATAATCAGTTTTGCTGCTGCTACACCGAGTCTAGTTGAAATTACCCTATCATAAGCGCAAGGACTTCCACCTCTTTGTGTATGTCCTGGTATAGTAATTCTAACCTCCTGACCACATTTTTCTGTAATCTCCCTACCAATTCGATAAGCCACTGAAGGGTCAGTGCTGTTTTTATATTTTTCTTTGTATTCTTTCTTAGAAAGTTTGGCATCTTCCTTAGAAATAGCACCCTCTGCTACAGCAATTATAGAAAATCTCTTTCCTTCTTTTGCTCTTTTCTTTAATGCATTTGCTACTTTATTGATATCATATGGAACTTCAGGAAGTAAAATCACATCTGCTCCACCTGCAATACCTGCATGAAGAGTCATCCATCCAACCTTGTGTCCCATTACTTCAACAATGAAAACTCTTCCATGGGAAGCTGCTGTGGTATGAATACAGTCAATAACATTAGTTGCAATGTCAACTGCACTCTGGAAACCAAATGTCATATCAGTTCCCCAAATATCATTATCAATTGTCTTAGGACATGTTACCACATTAAGACCTTCTTCACTTAAAAGATTAGCTGTTTTATGTGTTCCATTTCCACCTAAGATAACAAGACAATCAAGTTTTAACTTTTTATAGGTATCCTTCATTGCCTTAACTTTATCAAGTCCATTCTCGTCAGGAACATTCATAAGTTTAAATGGTTGTCTTGAAGTTCCTATTATTGTACCACCTAAAGTTAATACTCCTGAAAAATCCTTTGGTTTAAGCAACCTGTAATTACCATACATAAGCCCTTTGTACCCTTCTAGGATTCCATAAATCTCTACATCTTTAACATTATTGTACAAAGTCTTAGCCACACCTCTCATAGTTGCATTAAGACTCTGACAATCTCCACCACTTGTAATAAAACCAATTCTCAACATAACATTCTCCTTTCTCCGTAAACCCATTTTTTCTTAGTTCTTATGCTGCAGTTTCTGTAATTACATCTTGTGCCCCTTCATTTTCTGGTGATGCCTGACTAGTAATATCATAGAAAGCTTCGCTGTCACTTCCAAACACATCTATAGCTAATTTCTTAGTTTTTTCCAATGTAAACTTGCCATGTGTAGCGAAATACTTTATTCCATGTGCCTGAGCAAGGTCCTGCGTATATTTATCTAGTCTATACACTGTAAATGTCTTGTCCGGATATCTTGCATAATGCATAACAACAGGCACTACACTTGCCTTGGTAATTCTGGTACCATCTTTATCCTTGGTAAGGGTGAATTTTGCCATTCCTCCCAATACCCTTGGTGCCTCTATCTGTCTCGAAACAAAATTACCAAGTGAATAGTAAACCAATGTCTTATTGCCTTCCTTACCTTCCACCCATTCTACCGGCTGAATTACATGTGGGTGTGAGCCAACAACCGCTGTAACCCCTGCATTTGCGAATCTCTTTGCCCACTCTCTCTCGTAGGAAGTTGGTTTATGGGTGTATTCTGAACCCCAGTGAACATATACAATAACACAATCTGCAATTTCTTTTGCTTTCTTTATATCTTCATAAACCTTTTCTTCATTATCTAGAAGGTCAACTAAGTATCCCTTATCCGAGGCAAGATTGATTCCGTTAAGTCCATAAGTATAGTTTAACATTGCAATCTTAATATTATTCTTTTTAACCACCGTAATTTTGTGATAATCCTCTTCACTTTCGTGAATACCAAGAACTGTTATATTCTTAAAACCTTTCCACAACTCTATTGTATGGCGAATGCCTTTTTCTCCTCTGTCATTGGTGTGATTGCTAGCCTGCTGAATAATGTCAAAACCTGCATTAACTAGCGCCTGCGCCCCCTCGTTGGGAGCACCAAATCTCGGATATCCTGAAGGCTTACTTCCCTCTGGTGCAAACACAGTCTCCTGATTAACTGCCGCAATATCTGCCGCAGTAATATCATCGCTTATATGCTTGTAGAGATGATCATAGTTATAAGTTCCGTCTTCGTTCCTTCCGCTGTCAACAATACCCATATGAAAGAGATTATCTCCTACAGCCAACATGTCCACACTGGTAGGTTTAATCTCTGGTATCGGTGTTGGTATCGGTGTTGCTACGGGCGGCACATCTTCTTTATTCTCATTGTCCAAACTATCTTTAATCTCACCTGTTATATCCTCAGGACTTTTAGTTTCAACAATATCATTATTAAAGTTACCTGATTCTTCTGATTTATCTTCCTTGCTACCACATGATACGAATGACAATGTAGTCATAATCCCAACCATAACAAGGGCTAGTGTTCTTTTTAATCTATACAAAAAGAATACTCCTTTCCTGATTATCAGTTTTCGCATTTTAGAACATTTTATAATATATAAATACATTATAATAATACTACTCAACTGCTATATTTTCAAGTTGAAAGATTATGAAGACCCTAGTTCAATTCCACCTGTGACAAAAACTTCAGTACCGCATCTAACTGTGGCGAAACCCACTTATCTCTATGGTAAAGAATTTGTTTCCATAACTCTACATGAAATCCTTTTATATTCAAAGAAACCAAGGACTTTTCATCTATATATTCTTTAGTAACATAATCAGGTAAAAAAGAAATTCCCAGATTATCTTTAACCAATCTGCAGATAGAATCTCCACTTCCCACCTCTAATATAGGTTTAATCTCTATAGATTTTTCCGCCATAAATTCGTCCATCAAACGCCTATAACTCATCCCCTTTTCAGTTAGAATAAAGGGCTGAGCCACTATATCTTTAATACTTACATTTCTTTTATCTGCCAAAGGATTATTAGCGGAACACACAAAGTGTGCATCAACCTTTTCTTCACCGGCAATGATATAAGTTGTATCGTATATGTGATTATCTAATGTACAAACCACATCGACCTCGTTATGTTCTAAAAGTCTAAACATTTCACTTGTCCCCGCAGTAGATATCTTTAAATCAATCCCCGGATATACTCTTTTGAAATCTGCAAATTTACTAATTATCAACGTGGATTGCAAGGAGTCTGCCATTACTATTCTAATTATTCCTTTTACTTCATCTCCGTCCTTACAATCATCTATCATTTCTTGTGATAGTCGGCAAATACGCTGGGCATATGTGAGAACTTTTCTTCCTCCCTCAGTGAGACTCACCGTATGCCCTACCCTATCAAAGAGTTGTTTTCCAAGTTCATTTTCTAACTGCTTAATCTGAAAAGAGATAGTTGGTTGAGAAAAGCCTAACTTTTCCGCTGCCTTTGTGAAACTACCAAGTTCCGCAACCTGTATAAAAGTACTAAGATTTCTAAGTTCCATATGCTCACTCATTCCTTATCTTCTAATGGATAATATCTATTAATATTTTCTATAGCATTTATAAACTCTATTAATTTGACAAATACAAGTTCATCTTATATATTTTTAGTAGTTGTGTCAATATATGACCGTTGGATAATTCGGAGGATTTATGAAAATTATATCTACAATATACAACCTTTTATGGGGAGATTTATTTAGCATTCCCCTTCCTGGTGGTTCTTCCATAGGAATCTCACTATTAGTACTCATTCTTATTCCGGCAGGAATTTACTTCACAATCAGAACAAGATTTCTTCCTATACGAATGTTCCCACAGATGCTCAAACTCTCTATTGAAAAAAAGAGTAGCAACAATAAAAATTCAATATCCGGCTTACAGGCACTAATCGTATCTACCGCAACCAGAGTTGGTATGGGTAATATGGTGGGTGTTGTTGCCGCCATCTCTGTAGGCGGTGCCGGTGCGGTATTCTGGATGTGGGTTGCCGCACTTCTTGGTTCTTCAACAGCTTTTGTAGAAGCGACCCTGGCTCAACTTTACAAAGAAGAAGACCCACTATATGGCGGTTATCGCGGTGGTCCTGCCTACTACATACACAGTTACTATGCAGGAAAAAAGAAGAAAAGCATTTTGGCAATTCTCTTTGCCTTATCAGGTCTTTTGTGTTGGTGCGGAATAAGTCAGGTTATAAGCAATTCCGTTACTTCGTCCTTTGAAAATGCATTTAACATAAAGCCAATTATCACTGTTACTATTATGGTTGTGATTTCAGCTATTATCGTTCTTAGAAAAAATGCATCCGTTAAGGTGTTAGATGTTATTGTTCCCGTAATGGCAATATTTTATTTTGCTTTAACCATATTTGTAATGGTTAAGAATGTAGGACAACTTCCTGAAGTATTCTCCACTATAATCAAGGAGGCTTTTGGATTAAAACAAGTAGCTGCAGGTGGTTTTGGTGCTGCCTTAATGAATGGTGTTAAACGTGGTTTATTCTCTAACGAAGCCGGTTCAGGTTCAGCTCCTTGTGCCGCTGCCGCAGCAGATGTCAGCCACCCAGCGAAGGCAGGTTTACTTCAGGCACTAGGCGTTATGATTGATACCTTAGTAATATGCAGTTGTACTGCAATGCTTTTATTAATTGCTCCGTCCTCTGCTACTAAAGGACTTACGGGGATGAAATTATTACAAGCTGCTATGAATCATCATTTTGGACAACCAGGTGTGATTTTCACAACTATTACAATATTCTTATTCAGTTTTTCAACATTTATAGGAATACTATTCTATGCCCGCCCTAATGTTGCTTATATCTTTGGAGACAATTGGGCATCTCAGACCATATATAAAATAGTTGCCCTTATTATGTTATTTATTGGTGGCCTTGCAACATATACTTTTGTTTGGGATTTAGGTGATATCGGCGTTGCCTTAATGACAATATTTAATATGATTGCTCTTGTCCCTATGTCAAAGCAGGCATTGACAGCCTTAAAAGAGTATAGTCATAAAAAAACGCTTAAAAGATAAACTCACAATAGAATAAACTCACAAAACAGTAGCCACAAACTCTAAAGAAGTTCATGGCTACTGTTTTTAAATTATTATTTGTATTGAAACTTTTTTAATTAGTGGATATACTAATTAAAGATTTACAACGATATTGTTTAGAAACGAGGATTACTATGTTTAGATTATGGGGCAAAATATTAACAAAAAACAAATTAATTAAAGACATCACCATTGAAAACCCGGACATGACTCTTAATCGTACACGAAAGGTTTTCCAAGCCATGGACCAGATATGCTATGAATTTGATTTAGAGCACCCTATATGGCTTGAATCCAATATCAGTGAGTTCAAGCGCTTTGACAAAACCCGTTTCTTTCAAGATAACTTCATTGGTCCCATTGATTTTGACTGTTTAGAGATTCATGTTATAGAAGAAGACTGACACCCAAATAACACTTTCCCCACCTTTTTTCCTATATCTCTATAGTTTTTCCTGCCCCCACATACTCCAACTGCTCGTTCATTATATCTTTTAGGAATTCATACTGCTCACATCCTGTACAATGGCATGTGTAATACATAGTTTTATGTTCCATAAGTTTTGATCCCGCATCCATTAGTACATCCTTGTCCTTATCAGAACTAAGTTTCATAAAATGAAATCCCCCCACAAGCACATCCGGATTAAACCAGTTAACAATGTCAACTATTCCTTTGTGAGAACACCCACTAATCAACACCTTTTTATTTCCCTCTTCAATCAATAAATACTGTTCGTGTCTGAAGTCTTCATCTTTGAACTCACCGTTCTCTAACACTGTTAATCCTAAGCCACCAAGTAAACTTGGGTTTCTAAGATTGTTTTTTCTTGTTTTATCATTACAAGAGTAAAGTTTAAGCCCCTCCTCTAGTTCCAATTTATCCCCTACCATGACTATTCGTTCTACTCTATTAAGAAGTTCTTTATCAAGTCCAATATATTTCTCTGTACCATTATAATGAGCATCAAATGCATACTCATTCATATATATTTTAGCCTTATCATTTATCTCCAAAAACGTTCTTAGTCCACCACCATGGTCATAATGTCCGTGGGAAAGAACGCACATATCTACTTGAGACAAATCAATATCTAATTTCTGTGCATTTCTAGCAAACATGCTGCTTTGTCCAGCGTCAAAAAGTATTTTCTGGTCATTTGCTTCTATATAAAGACTTAATCCATGCTCAGTCTCTATGTTATCATGAGTTGTCGTATTTTCTACTAATACTGTAATCTTCATAATTCTCCTCGTTTCTGGGCGTTTATTCTTCCAAAATGTTTTTCCACACTGTGGACCTTACAAATCATTTCCCCGTAAATTCAACAATAACCGGGAAGAAATCCTCCCGGTTAGTTATTGTCTAATAAATAATTCTTATATCTTACTGAAGTCTTGCATTAAGTTTTGCAGCCTGCTCTTCATAACCTGGTTTTCCAAGTAATGCGAACATATTGGCCTTATAACTTTCAACACCTGGCTGGTCAAATGGATTAACTCCAAGCATATATCCACTTACACCTACAGCAAACTCAAAGAAGTAGAAAAGTTCTCCAAGGAAGAATTCATTCTTCTCAGGAATGTTAACCATAAGGTTTGGAACCTGTCCATCTGTATGTGCTAAGATGGTTCCCTTCATGGCACTCTTGTTAATGAAATCAACTGACTTACCAGCAAGATAGTTAAGTCCATCAAGATCAACCTCTTCCTCTTCAAGAATGATTTCATACTGTGGAGTCTCAAGGTTCATAACTGTCTCAAACATAGTTCTCTGTCCGTCCTGGATGAACTGACCCATTGAATGGAGGTCTGTTGTAAGATCAACTGCAGCAGGGAAAATACCCTTCTGGTCCTTACCTTCGCTCTCGCCGTATAACTGCTTCCACCACTCTGATACATAGTGAAGCGATGGCTCATAGTTAGCTAAAACTTCTATTGTCTTACCCTTTCTTAAAAGGATATTTCTGATTGTTGCATATTGTAATGAATCGTTGTTCTCAAAATCATTGTTAAGGCATTTCTCTCTCATGCTGGCAGCGCCTTCCATAAGTTTAGTGATATCAGCGCCACTAACAGCTATTGGAAGAAGACCTACTGCAGTAAGGACTGAGAATCTTCCACCTACATCATCTGGAACTACAAAACTTTCGTAACCTTCTTCATTAGCAAGATTCTTTAATGCTCCTCTAGCCTTATCAGTTGTAGCATAGATTCTCTTATTAGCCTCTTCCTTACCATACTTCTCAATAAGCATCTTCTTAAATACTCTGAATGCGATAGCTGGTTCAGTAGTAGTTCCTGACTTACTAATCATATTAATAGAGAAATCTCTGTCTCCAATAACTTCTACAAGATGTTTTACGTAAGTACTGCTTATATTATTACCTACATAATAAATCTCAGGAGTCTTTCTAACTTCCTTAGATACATTGTTATAAAAACTGTGTCTTAAAAACTCAATTGCAGCTCTTGCTCCAAGGTATGAACCACCAATACCAATAACCAAAAGTACATCAGAATCCTTGCAAATCTTATCTGCTGCCTTCTGAATACGGGCAAATTCTTCCTTATCATAATCTACTGGAAGGTCAATCCATCCAAGAAAATCATTACCTGCTCCTGTCTTAGAAAGAAGCTTGTCCTTTGCTGCACCTGCAAGTTCCTTTGCATAGCCAATCTCTTCATCTGAAATAAAACTTTTAGCAAATAAATAATCAAATGTAACTGCGCTCATTTTGAAATTCTCCTTTATAATAAAAATATCTATTAATTTATATTTCGCATGGCGAAACTTTGCTCATAAAAGAACCACATCACTTGATATTTTAGCAAAAGAACACATTATAATCAATAGGTATTTCTTCTAAAGAAACCCGCCCAAACAACTTAAATATTACATAAATTATATATATCACCCTGCAAACAGACCTTTAATTATCTCATCCACCATTTTTTTATCATCTTTTGCATATGCATCATCAACTTCAAGCACTTTCTCCTCATTAATATCTCGTCTAGCCGCTTTATTTTCTTTTTCTTCTAATAAAATCTTTTTCTGACGAGACGCAAGGGTAGATACAGTATCCTGATTTTCATGAGTTTCCTGAATTTTCTCGTCCTCTGGTTTTTCCATCTCCTCATGGTGAAGTTCTTTAGCTTTTACAGTCCCTTTTATACTCTCCTTTTCTTTATCTTTATGCGCCTGGCTACTTACATAATATAAGTATTCATTTTCAATGTGACTTACAATACTCACTTTATACTGCCTTATTCTGTCTGTGTACGAAATAAGACAATCTGCAACAACCATAATTCCGATGCTTATTGCTCCAACTAAAAGTACAGACAAAACTTCCTCATCTCTACGTCTGTTGAGCATACCTAACACTCCAATTATGGCTATAACCGTGCTTGTTAAGACCATCATAAGTTTACACATTTTATTGCAGGTTGCAAGGCTCATCTTACAGAATTTTTTAGTCATCATTTGCTTGTCCACATATGCTTCTACATTATTCACTTTTTTTCCTGTTAAGTATTTTTTGGTATAATCTGTTTTTAGATATGTAAGAAATGCTGATGATTGTTTCTTTCCTTTTTGGTCCTTTTTTGATTTTTTAGAAACCATACTTTTGAAAGACAAAACCTCCAACATACGAAAGACCAGCCCTAAGCCGGCAAAAGAAGCAATAATTATATATACTCCTCCATTTTGAAATAACGAATTAATCATTATGCTCTCCTCCCTCATTCACATTATTTACTACATATTACTCCATAAAAATCATTTAGTATATACCCTATTTTAAAAACATTTCGACACATAATTACAATCTCTTTAAAGTTTCTTCAACAAGTGTCACCATATGCACTATTGCGCCATTTTTAAATGTATTGTAGTCCACTTCGGCACTTCCATCGGCTTTATCTGAGATAGCTCTTACAATTGCAAATGGAACCTTATTAAGATAAGCTGTCTGGGCAAGAGCAACCCCTTCCATCTCAGCACAAAATCCATCAAAGTATTCAATAAGAAAATCTTTCTTCTCTTTTCCTGAAATAAACTGATCTCCTGTAAGAATCCTTCCTCTAAATGTTCCAATAGACGGATTAACCTCTTTATTCACATCCAGTAGCAACTGACATAACTCTTCATCTGCTTCAAAATAAGACTTATCCATTCTTGGAATGTCTCCTAGTTTATATCCAAATCCTGTAGCATCCATATCATGATTAACTACATCTTTGGAGATAACAATATCTCCTACATTAATTTCGTTTTTAAGACCTCCCGCAACTCCCACATTCATAAGTAATTTACAGTCAAATCTGTCTATTAGTATCTGTGTGCATATAGCTGAGTTTATCTTACCTACGCCGCACTTTACAGCTACAACATTTTTACCGCTTAGCACTCCCTTGTGAAACTCCATTCCGGCATATTCAACCACAACAACATTTTCCATATGCTCACACAATGTTTCAACTTCTTCTCCTAAAGCTCCAACAATTCCAATATAATCCAACATTTTTTCCTCCGTTTCAAGTATAATTAATTATCAAATCATTCTTTTTAATCTTATTTTAGTATATCCCACTTCATTAATATGCGCAAACTATATTTCCACTCTGTAATCAGATTATTTATGTTCCAACTGTTCTTATTCTTTACTTTAAAAGTTAAATATACTATACTAAAGCACGTAAGAATACTTTATATTATAATAGATGAACAGATTGGAGACTCGTTATGAAATATAAAACTAAAGGAACCTGCTCAAGCGAAATCAATTTTGAGGTTGAAAATGGAACTGTTACTGCTCTTTCATTTACAGGCGGATGCAATGGCAATCTAAAAGGAATATCAAGTCTGGTCGTAGGCATGAAGGTAGAAGATGTAATTAACCGTCTCGAAGGTACTACCTGCGGTTTTAAATCCACTTCTTGTCCTGACCAACTTGCAAAAGCACTAAAAGAATATAGCAATCAGTAATCAATAATAAATAGTTAGGAGATTTGGAATTGAAAAAAATAGTACTTACAGGCGGTGGAACTGCCGGACATGTAACCCCTAATATGGCTTTAATTCCTGCACTAAAAAAAGCAGGATACGAGATTTCTTATATTGGTTCTTATAATGGTATAGAACGAAAACTAATTGAAGAGATGGGTATAGACTATTACCCTATTTCCTCTGGAAAACTACGAAGATATTTTGACTTAAAAAATCTTTCAGACCCCTTTAAAGTTATTAAAGGTTATACTCAGGCAAGCAAACTTATCAAAAAGCTTAAACCTGATGTAGTCTTTTCAAAAGGTGGCTTTGTTACTGTCCCCGTTGTTTTGGCCGCTAAAAGAAGAGGTGTGCCTGCAATAATCCACGAATCAGATATGACTCCAGGACTTGCCAACAAATTGTGCATCCCTTCAGCCTACAAAATATGTGCCAATTTCCCTGAAACCCTTAATCATCTTCCCCAAGGTAAAGCTGTAGTCACAGGAACTCCAATAAGACAGGAATTATTTGATGGCAACAAAGAAGACGGCTTAAAATTCTGTGACTTCACTAATGATAAACCTGTAATACTTGTAATTGGTGGAAGTTTAGGTTCTGTGGTTGTTAATAACGCTGTGCGAAGCATATTACCTGACCTGCTTGACAGTTTCCAGATAATACATCTATGCGGCAAGGAGAAACTAGACGAATCCTGCAACAACATAAAAGGTTATGTACAGTATGAATACATTCAAAAAGAACTTTGTGACTTAATGGATTGTGCTGATTTAGTAATATCACGAGCTGGTGCTAACGCTATATGTGAAATATTAGCACTCAAAAAACCTAATATACTAATTCCACTTTCAGCGGCTTCTAGTCGTGGTGACCAGATTCTAAACGCAGGTTCTTTTGAAAAACAAGGATTTAGTATAGTGATTAAAGAGGAAGACCTAACCAGTGAACTTCTTAAAGAAAAGATTGAAGAATTGTATACCAACAAAGATAAATACATTGATGCTATGTCAAAAAGCAGTGCCACCGATGCCATATCAACAATCATGGAACTCATTGAAGACGCTACAAACAAGAAGAAATAACGACTTCACTCAATATAAAGACATAATAGTCATATATAAAGACCAAACAAGGTATGTACCTAGTTTGGTCTTTGTATGTTGTTAAACCTTTTAAATATTATATATGCTCTCTGATTTTTTCAGCCATTACACTGATATCATCCATACCAGGAGAAAGTGGTTCCCAGTTAATCTTTACATTATCTTTTTCGAATCTTGGGATAATGTGTATATGATAATGGAACACTGTCTGATTTGCCGCCAGCCCGTTATTCTGTAATATGTTCACTCCATCACAGCCTGTAGCATCTTTAACAGCTCTTGCAACCTTTCTTGCTACAATAAGCGCTTTAGATAAATCCTCTTCTGTCATTTCAAAAATATCTTCTGCATGATTCTTTGCCAATACAATAACATGTCCCATAGCAGCTGGTGATATATCCATTATTGCCTTAAAGTTGTCGTCCTCATATACTGTTTTAGAATCTATTTCCCCCTTAATTATCTTACAAAAAATACAATTCTCCATCTTACTTTTAAACCTCCATTATACTTGTATTTTAATTATTCCATATACACAATATCGAATCTGAAAATGGTATCAAACATTCTCATAATTCTAAAATTACCTTTAGCAGTAACTTCTCCTGTCATAAATGCGCCTTGGAATGTCTTCTTGCCATTAACTATATCTGTAAGTACACTGTGTGTAGTTCTTGCAATGACACTGGCATCTGGCTTCTCTCCGTAATAGCAATCAAATTTTCCATTAGATACATCTAATACCAGCCACTTATCTGTATCTGATATATTGATGGCATAAGATGACTCAAAATCATCAACAGGATGAAAATTGGTCTTAAAACTATTGATAAATTCCAATTCTGCTCCGGCCTCTTCCTCACCGCCCAACATTACTTTAAACATATCTGTAAGTTCTCTAATATGCTCTTGCTGTTTTTTTACGTTCTTGTCATCAGATACATATTCTGATAACTGTTCACTCTCTTGTGGTGTTAAATCAAGGGCGGTTGTTCTAAGAACATTACGCTTAACTGCCGTAGTACTTGAAGGAAGATTCTTAAGTTTTTTACTTATAGATCTATAAAATGCCTCTGCCTTGGCTTCTATTAATCTTGTATATTCAGGATTAGTTTCAAATCTAATATGATCTTCTACATATGCACATAGTCCATTGCAAGGAATTCCGCCTAAAAACTCCCATGCTTTAATAAGAGTAGCTTCTCCTTCCCTTTCACCATAGGTACTTGCCATAACAACAGGTAACATATAAAGGCTGCTCATCTTTTCTTTGTCACTGTAAAGCCAGCAAGCATCCAAAAACTCTTGCATAAGTCCGCCAATTCCCAACCACTCAACTGTTGTGGCAAGAATAACTCCATCTACTTCCTTTAAAGTCTTTGGTAATGATGTAATAGAACTTTTATCCTCGTACAGATTGTACCTTTTTACTTCTACTCTTAGTTCGGCCAACACTTGGGTTAATTTATTAATCACATGAATTGTTGGATCTTCTATAAGTCCTCTTCCGCCATAATAAATGTTTACTTTCACCGTCGTCCACTTCCTCTTTCCTGCATTATATCATTAGGCAATATTAATAATAATATTATAGCCAATAAAATACCACTTGTAAATCCGCCCATATGAGCTGAATGGTCAATTCCCTCCGCATTCATACTGTTAACAATGTTTATAATACTGTAGATAACAACACCTCGTAGACTAACACTAGTCCGAATCTTACAAACGCCGAAAACAGCTATCATAGCTCCCATAACCCCATATATAGCACCCGAAGCTCCTGCTGAAACCACATATCCGTCCACCGACCACTGATATATACAAGACACAATACCTCCCATCAGCCCACTCCCGATATACATAATCAAAAAACGAACTTTGCCTACAGCTTGTTCTAGTGCGTTACCAAGCAAGAATAAAACAACCATATTGCCCAATAAATGGTCAAATCCAAAATGCATAAACATTGATGTAAACAACCGCCACCACTGACCATCATCAAATACATTTTTCCAATATACCGCACCATAATCCAACATAAACATAGGACTTAGAGTGTTACCTATCGATTCCAAATCAAAGTAAACTACAAAGTTAATTATCACCATTAAAGTTGTCATGGTAAGTATATAATTACGGAAAAAACCTGTCCTATTTCGTACTATACTGCGACCTAATCTAACACTTTTACTTCCCTGTGTAGTCGGCTTTGTAACAAACTTACTTATATCTTTTTCAACATAAGCATTCCTATACATTTCCGCTTTAATAACATCATCTACATAAGTTCGAATGTCAGAATGAGATGAAAAAAACTCGTTTTTATCGATAACTATATTATTGCTTGTATCCACAATCCAGCGCTCATCCTTTGGTGATGCATTATCCAAAATATACGCTTCTTTGTCAGAATGGTTTGTAAAGACAATTGTTACCGTACTAACTGGAAGCCCCTTTTTCTCTGACAGCATCTTAATTATCTGTTCTCTTATATGTATATGCTTCTCTTCAGAAAAATCATTGTCGCTTTCAAGAGTATACATAACAACAGCTTTGACAACATCACAATCTACCTTGTATAGTATCTCTACATTGTCTGTATTTAGTTTTACAGGAGTTAATCCCTGTCCCATCATATACAACACAAGTTCCTGATTTACCAATTGCTATATCCTACTTTCACTAATTTCTTAATAAGTATAGCATATCATACTAGTTACAACCACCCTTTATTTTAAATATCTTACTATTCTTTAATAAGCACAAAAGAATAGTTTCCAAGGGTAATTGTCTCATGCATATTTATTTTTACAACTTCGTTAGACTTAAGTTTTTTCTCCCCCACATAAGTACCATTTGTAGAATTAAGGTCTGTTAGCAACAATGTATCTTCATCGTATTCATCAAGTTTTGCATGCAGTCTGGAAATTGTAACGTCGTTGATACAGTATGACACCTTTTCTTTAAGTTTTCCTATAACAAAGGGAAATTCCTTAATCTTTATCCTTTCGCCATCTTCTCCAATTAATTCAAATCCAGTAATGCTTTTTTGTTGTGTCAAAAGTACAGTTCTATCATCTTCCAAAGCCGTGTATTCTTCCTGCCAATAATTCTCTTCATCATATACCACCTCATTTTCCTGTACTTTACACAAGGTTTCCTCCTTAACCTTATAAATAATGTTTTGTCTTATAAGCATTACAATTGCAATCGTGGCACACAGCAAAGTAAAACCGATACATAAAAGCAATCCAACATTTATTCTTCCACCTTTTGAAAGGCATAGATATACCCCTGCCATAACCACAACATATACACCAACAGCCAATCCTATCATTTTACTATCTGATATGTTTTTACCTTCGCCCCTCTCCTTATTATCATATAATAGCCCATTTGTATTCTCATTTTCTGCATCATATTCATCTTCATCCCCATTATCTCCTATCATATTTGTTATGTAATCATTACCAGCCGTCTCAAATTCCGGTTCCCTATCATATTGTTCATTATGTAATAAACTTGCATCTTCCTGATTTAGAGTTCTATTCATAAACTCTTCTATATTGTCAAAGGAAACCTCGTCTCCTCTAATAAGTTTATATAAACCATATGCCATAACTATGGCTTTTTGATTATTATGGTTAACTCTTTCCAGCAAAAACTCCAAAACTCCCGAAAGTTGTTCCTTAACACTTTTGTTGTATCCTGGGAAATAGCATAGTCCAACCTCAAAATTAGACATATTCATATACACGTATTCTGGAGTCAAAACAAAATCCTCCTCTGACAGCATATATTTTTTTGCTTCTTTAATAGCCAACATAATATTGCCTATTAACTTACTTGTTTGTATTTCATCAATCTGTCCTTTTTCAAACACATTAATTATAGGTTGCTTTGAAGAGATGTTATAATAATATTTTTCAACCATATCATAGGTTCTTATTTCACAAGTAAGAAGCCCGGATATATCATTCTCCGTCAACATTTTTCTAGCATATGTATCTGTTTTATATCCATTCCCATCCACTGGTATTAATATCATATAATTACTATACATATCCTTTATATACTCAACTGCAAACTCCATTTTCAACCTCACATTCCTATTTCATTTATAGTTTCTATAATTACATCAAAAACCCTTGTAACATTAGTTCCTTTTGTTTTATGCACTGCAACTTTTACGCTCGTTCTTATTCTATTTTTTAATACTTCCCCATAGAAAGGATTTTCCATAAACACTTCCACAATATTGTCTGTGAAGTTTACAGATACATCTGCCATTGTAACCTTAGATACTAAAAGTTTGTCTTGTAATCCATTAACAACTTTTTCCCCCAATTCTCTTTCTGTTTTTATGTTTTCTTCAAGAAAAAGGATTCGCTGCACTTCCTCTCTCACCACGCACCGGTCGTGGTACATCATTCCTATAGTTAAAACAATAATAACCACCATATTAACAATTGGAAAAACTAATGCCGCTTCTACTGAAATTGATGCTTTTAAATTCCCGGTTATCCTATCCATAACCTCTTACCTTTCTATAAATACTCTTTATTCAAATAAGGTTTGTTTCACACTAATGTTTTGGTTACGGCCAACAACATCCCAACACTCAAAAACGGGATGTATGGAAATGTGGTTGTTCTCTTTAATTTTTTTCTCACCAGTAACATCATAGCCGCACAATAGATTAATCCAAATGAAATCAACATCCCAAACACCAGTATCTCTCCCCCAAAAACCATACCTAAGATAAAAAGTAAAAGCACATCTGCCCTTCCCATTCCCTTTGATAATAGACTAAACAACCCGACTACTCCTACCACAACCAGGCTAACCAAAATATCTGTTTTATCAATTAACCCAAACCTATAATTAAACACACAACACCCTAGTGCAATAGGTAAAAGCAAAGTAAAGTGTCTCACTTTAATCTGTCTGCTTTTCACGTCCTCAACAGACATTAACAATAAAAATATACCAATAATAACTACACTTAATTTATCCACATTTATCACACTTCCTTTTATTTGTCACTTCACTTTCAATAGTTTCTATAACCTTCCTAAACACAGATGGGCAATGCAAAGACAAGTGATATCTTGCACCTTCTTTAGAATAATACACCTCTGTTTCAGGATTAATTCCGCCTATTTTTGCGCATCTGTCACAAGGATAATAAATCTCACCTGAATTACTTCTCTTATTACACACTTCCTTTAATCTTGCTTTGTGCATTCTATTAGTCAGATATGTACAGTTCTTATCCTTATGGTATACTTCTCCCCATTGAGTGATATACACCTTTATATCTTTTTCCGTCTCTTTGTCGTTTTCATCTTTATGCGCAATATTTAATGGCGAAATCCTTCCACCAAATATTCTTCCGCTTACACTTTGACTAGTTTTAAACTTTATTCTTTTAGAAAACAGAATCGGAATTTTTAATTCATAGTCTGCTACAATTTTAAATTCTCCCGTCTTGAAATCCATTGTAGAGTTTTTAAAGACTATATGTTCTACCCCATCTGTAAAACAAGAATAATCAGTATTTAATTGTTTTAAATGAGATATTACTGCTTCTCTTATCACAATTTCAAATGCTTCTTTTTCACATACTTTTCTTACCTCCTTGTAAACCCACCCAAATGCCTCTTTAAATAGTTCATTATTTAACACTTCCACCTCACCGGTTATCAAACCTTGCATTTTCTTCTGCGTTTCCTCTGCCTTTTTATCAAGTGCAGAGTAAATATATTCATACACCACTCCTTTAGATTGTATGGACATGGCTGCATAATCTATAGAACTTTGAACACACATCTGAACATAAATAATATGAATAATTGAAACAAAACCCATTGTCGCTAGAATGAATATTGGCAAAACAATTGATGCTTCAACTGTCATTACACCCGACACTTTCTTATCCACAATACTAATAGCATCATCTCCTCATCTATTGTCTTAACAATTAATTACTCTTTCGGATACACCAAATCACTGTCTGCAGGCCTTATTACAGCCAATTGTTTTTTGTGAGCAACAATACATCCAGAATATATTTATGAAATATGATATAGAGATCAAATGTGATTATGTAATTATACAAATTAGAAAATTGACCTGCAAACAGCGCTTTGCTGTATCCGAAATCTTTCAAATGTCAATAAGAACATTTATAGGACATTTTCATTTTGTGCTTACTGTGTTTTTTCTCCTTATCGTATGCACTTACAAATGGAATCGATGTTAAAATGTCATTATGCTCTAACGTAATCTCCACCTCCCAACCTGTCAAAAGCCTAAAAAAGTTAATGTTTTTATTGTAGTTTCTGTTTATATTACTTTGAATCAAATCCATGGTTCTTGCCACCGCCACCTCATCATCCAGTAACACAATGAATAGTTTCATATACTCATCATAACCAAAATCCGTAGGAGAATCTGTGGTGGAATATGCCCTTGCCAAATTCTCTATCGTTGGTTTACCAAATATAAATATAGTTGCCGCCTGCACTTTTAAGGCAGGTGCTGTTTTAATCAATGGTACATATCTTCCATTACTAATCGCACACACATCCACAATCGCTTCCTCATATGCCCATATAATCTGGATAATTGTACTTACGAAATATGTAACCGCTGCACTCCCAAAATACCCTGTAAGACTTGCAGAAACTGCGTGTGCTTGACTTCTACACCCACCATCTCCTAATATGCATATCAGATTCATCACCACTCTAATACCTAACAATCTCTTTATAATCCCTTTAATATTAACTCTATCCGACCTATCCCCTATAACTATGTATTCCTGTTCATAAGCCAAGGTGTGTGTTAATTCGCTATTGGCCTTTGTATTTGTTAGTGAAGTGAAATACTCTCCTATATATGCACTAAATAACAGTTCATCCGTTATTTCTTCTTTTGACTTTGAAAGAAAACCTTTAACATCTATCTCCTCCTCTAGAGCATTCATAAGTTTACCCACCATATCAGACATTACTTCTTTAGGCGATTTAATAATCTTTTCTATTTTGCTCGACAGACTTGATGATGTATCCTTGTTAATCACCTGCGAAACTAATCCTGTATCATTAAGTCTTCCCTTTGATAATCTGTCATAGTTACTTATACATATTCTCGCGATTCCTTCATCAATTATCTTTTTCAAACCATCCATGTTTGAATCCCTCTTCACAGGTATCTCTCTTTTTACTTTTGAATAGTCAAAACAAATGTCATCCACTTTGTAGTCTTTTATATCTTCTTTTAGTGTATTAATGCTTTTATAGGCCTTTTCTATACCCGATTGACTATAACTATATCCACATCCGCTTATACCAACTAATTTTTCCACAATGACCTTATTCTGTTTTAGTCTATTTTCTATCCCATCTAAATTGTTTAAGGGTTCTTTTAAAAGTTCTTCATTCTCCTTAACCAATTCTTCGTATATATCCTCACTAATTTCTTTTCTATTTGATGCAACTCTTTCACTAAAAATCTTCAGTTCCAGTTCTATTTCTTTCGCATCTTCTTTTATTTTGCTTATAAATGCCAATGCTACTTCTATACTTTCATAGCATTTTTTACTTTTTTCTTCTATGGTGTATATAATTTCCTGACACTCATCAAACACCTTGTCACTTTTGTCATTGTATTTTTCAAAATTATTGCAAAGCCATTCAAGGTTTTCCAGCAAAACATCTATTTCATTTCCAACATCATAGTATGCTTCTTTCATACATGAGTACACAAAGTCATTGTTTATACCTACGCTTTCTTTGTTTTCTAAATAATTCACTATTAACTTAGCAAAACTTTCATTTGGTATTAAATCGCCTTCTTTTGTCCTTCCATAACTCCCATACTCACAATAAATTCCGTCTACTTGCGCAACCAGTTCTAAAATCATATCCTGACAATCAAAGATTTTTGCTTCAACTGCTGCTTTACATTTTATGACTTCCATTGTTTTGTTGCTTCCTTTAAGAACATTTAACATTTCCAAAAAATCTACCGACATATCTGCGGGCATCTTATATTTCATGTAATCTACAGCCTGATCCATAAATCTTTCCTTAAGATTTCCTGTTACCCGATTAATTCTTTTAAGTTCCACCTTTTCTACCCTCGCCTTATTAAAGTCTACGCCCTCTCCGGCGCCAAAACTAAGGTAACTGGCTATGGATTTTTCTATTCTGTCAGCAAGAATTGCCTCATCTTTGATTTCTCCATCATACATAAATACTTTATAATTACTGTAAACATCTCTGTCATAATCAGCTAAAACGCTATTAGAAGCAATAATGAGTTTAGAAAACATTCCAGCCCTCACTCCGCTTATTCTCGCCGATTCAGCCATCACTAAAATAAGAGCAATAATAACAATAAGAATCAACGAGAAATATACTGTTATACTTCCCTTCCACTTACTAAAAACCATTATTAATCTTCACCTTCAGGCTTTTAAATATGCTTGTCATAATTCCTTCTATCTCATTTTTGAAGATAATTACTAATCCCAATAAGACCATTAATATCAATACAATTTCTACAACACCTACTCCAGCCTCGTCCTTTATAAACTTCTTTATTTCTTTACATAAATACTTCAACTTCTTATTTCTCCTTTCAACACTATTACATCATAATTATTGCTGGAATTACTGTAATCGCCATAATTATGATAAGCAACATAATCATTGGAAATATCATTTTTGTACTCGCTTTTTCACCGGCTCTTAATATCATATTCTTCCTTTCTTCACAAGCCTTAACTAACTCCATCTCCAAAATACTTAGTATCTCTCCTGTACCTTTACTCATATTTTGATTAATATATGTAACAAGCCTTACATAAGGTTCGCTTCCTGCCCTTATTCCAAAATTCTTAAAACATTCATAGGCAGTTACTCCGCTTTCCATTTCCCTTACAGACAGTTTCATCAAGTCATATATTTTTTCTTCCCTTATGTAACCTGCATTCTCATATGAAACTCTCTTCCATGCATTTATTATGCTCATGCCTGACTTCATCAAAATAATTAGTTTAGAAACAATATTAGAATACTCTTTTATCATTCTTTCTTTAATATGAACAACACGCCTTCGATTCTCATAGTCCTTTCCTAACACCACTATCAAAGCCCCCGTGACTCCCATAAGAATTAAATACACCTGAGTGGTGTTATCTTCTTCCATAGGATATGAAAGTTTAACTCCACCTATATCTTTAGGAAGTTCTATTACCTTACTCTCTAAGTCCTTGTTTTGTTCTTCAACGGATATATTGATAAACTCATGCAACATTTCCATGCTGCTTAAATCCCTCCTTATAACACACACATCAATTGGCACAGTAGTTTCATATCCTTGGCATGATATTATTGCAAGAATTTGAACAACCACATCTTTATCTTTAGGCGTTTCATCAATATTTCCCTTTGAATCTATGTACCCCTCTTCATCTGGTATCCATACAATACTTACCTCATTATTATCCGGATAATCATCAACGAAATTTAGTGCATTTTCCACCTTGTCAAGAGATTGGTTTTCTCCTGGCAATTCCTCATATATGTACTTCACCACATCATCCACCAGTTTATAGAATTCTTTTTCACTTATTCTTGCTGGCTCCACAGTTATAGTTAAACTGTCTTCTATGATTTCCTCTTCTTCATCGCTCATTATTCCCTTGGTATTATCAATATCAACCTTAATATCTAGATTCTGACTCCCATCGTAATATTCAGGTTTTTCAATAATGTTACTCTCTCCCTTTGTTCCACTTACTAATATTCCAATCACACATACAGCAACAATTATTAAATTGGCCAAGGTAAGTCTTCTGGCATAATCAAATCTTAGTTTTTCCTCATTAGTTTCTATCCCTAGAAGTCTTCCATCTTGCACTACTTTAGTATGAGATAAATAACTGTTTTTTACTATCTTGTCATATATAAATAACTGTCCGGGCAGAATGCCTCTTTTCCAAAACCCACTTTTCTCACTTTCTTTTTTTCCATAATTTAATAATGCTATATTAAACAAAACAATTAACGATATTATGCATACATTCACATATATCATATTTCATCAACACCTTTCCTTTATTACACCTCCCCACCCCCTATATCCGCTATTTTGTCCAGCCAACAACTTGCTAAAACATAACATATAATTGCCAATGTCATAACTAATATGCCAAAGGAATTATGATACAGATTCTTAAAATAATTATCTGCCCCCCATCTTAAATAACCTATGATTACAAGTGGCATTACCTTCATCACCTTTGCTTCAAATCTTTTTGATGTGGTCATAGTAAGAACTTCTTCCTTAAGGAATATTTTATCCACTATTACTTCACTAGTGTTTTTAATTATCTTTGTCATATCAGCCCCTGTTCTCTTTGAAATTTCAAAAACCTCGGCAAAATCATATAGTTCCCTAATGTGAGTCCTTTGAGCAAATTCCTTTACTCCACTTTCGATTGTCTCGCCTAAGGAAATCTTATTCATTATTAAAGAAAGTTCTTTGCATATATATGCATCCTTTCCAAACATCTCCTTAAGACTTTTACAACTTTCGCCAAATGCCCTTTCCACACTAAGTCCCGCTAACACTCCTGTTGTAATAAAGTCTAATGCAAATCTAAACTCTGTAAGCAATTTTTCTTTTCTCTTAATAATCGCTTTTTTCTTATAATTCCTTATATAGGGTACTACTACAGGAAGAATTAGAAGAGAAAACTTTATATTGTCATAAAACATCAAGGAGAACATAATTCCTATTATTCCAATACATATGAAACACTTTATCCATTCATAGACTGATAACTTGTAGGTGTTATAATCCGCTATATTCTATCCCTCGCCTTTCCATCTTTTGGGTATTATTAAGTTGTCTGTCACTTCTAATTAACTCCTCCCTCTGAAAATCATAATAAAACAAATTATTCATCCTTATATCTGTTTTGACATCTTTACACACTTCATCAATGCTAAATACCACCCTTTTATTATTCTTGTTCCTTCCTAAATGAACGAATATATCTATTGCTGATGCTATCTGTTTTTTTATCGCCTGTTCCGGCAATTCCATACCCATCAAAAACATAGTTATTAATCTTGTAATCATATCCTTTGTACTATTACCGTGTCCCGTAGATATGCTGCCGTCGTGCCCAGTATTATATGCATTCATCAAATCTATTACTGCACTATCCCTCACTTCTCCCACTATAATTCTGTCAGGTCTCATTCTAAGGGCTGTTTTTATTAAATCTCTAATGCTTACTTGTGCTTCTTCAATAGATGTGTCTCTTGCCTCTAAGGAAACAAGATTCTCAACAGTATCCAATTTTAATTCAGCCAAATCCTCTATAGTTACTACTCTTTCTTCTTTGTGAATATAGTATGCCAGTGCATTAAGAAATGTGGTTTTACCAGTATCCGTTCCGCCACATATAAAAATGTTATATCTTGCCTTTACAATCTTCTCTAAAAACTCTTTTGCTTTTTGGCTTAAACTTCCCATTTCCACAAGGTCAGACAATGTATAATTCTCCTTTTTAAACTTTCTTATGGTTACAATTGGACCATTTATAGAAATCGGCGGCAGTACAATATTAACTCTAGAGCCATCCTTTAGGCGCGCATCTGCAATGGGTTTTCTCTCATTTACAGTTCTGTTAATGTCTCCAACAATGTTTTGAATAATATCCATTAACCGTTCTTCACTGTCAAATGATTTGTTACTTTTAATCAATTCTCCCCTTTTCTCTACAAAAATACTGTCGCACCCATTCACCATTATCTCTGTAATGTTTTCATCCTCTAGGTAATCTTGCAATACATCCAGTCTTCTCATAGAATTAAATACGTCTTTTTTTAGAGCGAAAATACACTCAAGCGATATGTGTTCATTTTTAAGCATATGGTATGCCGCTTTTTCTATTACCCCCTTTACTTCTTCATCTTTCATGTCCTCTTCGTAGTTTAGATTTTTCTGAACTAAGTCTCTTAATTCTTCTCTGAATCTTTGTTCTTTAAACCCTGCATATTTCATTAATTAGTTTATATAAACCTCCTTTCTTGTATCCTTCCCCACTGTAGTCCACAACTTGATTGAGTTGACTTTCCCTTATACTATCTGTATTAATCAGCCTTACTGCCTTATCTCCAACACATCCCATTTCTTTTATTAGATTATATGTATAATCCCTAACCCTTTTCCCGCTTCCCTCTAGTACAACGATATCTTTTTTATCTACTAATTTGCTAACATAGATTCCTCTTTCTGTGTCACAAATCATTATTACCCCTTTATATCCAAGAACTTCTCCCCACTTCATAAGTTTCTCTAATCCTTCTTTGCTAAGGTAAGAAACATCAAAACCGTCATTAATTCCAGAGATATATGCTGTCCCATTTCGATAATTAATACACTGCTCAAACTCAACTTCCCCCATCACATTACTTTCAAGTATATAAATGCATTCTGACATCTTCTTCTCATCCTTACTCTCCGACAAAATGCTTATTCTATTAAAATCCATAAGGATATATGAGTTCTTATAATGATGGTTAATTCCTAATGCTATATTGCACGCGTCTAATGGAAATGCCCCTGCTATTAATACAATTATTTTGAAATCTCCATCTTTCTCACTTTCTGTCACCTTCTCCCTCTGGGATTTTTGTTCCCCTTCTTCCCACATCCCTTTCTCTATATGGGAAATAATACTTTCCACCGTCTGATATTTATATACATATCCTTCTTTATCGTTTTCCTCCGCCTTATCCTCGCATAGTACATACACTTTTTTTATACTCCATGCGTCGACTTTTTCTCTAAGTGTATCCACCGACTGTTTTTCTATCAAAAGAATATCTGGCTTTTCTTCCCCTATAAATTCATAAAACTTTATATCTTCAGAAAATACATATACCTTATACTCTCTAGTTTTGTATTCACTAATATACTCAGCGAGTCTTAGTGCATACTCTGTATCCATATCATAAATTGCTATTTTTCTTATTACCACCACTCCTTTTATAAAATAAGAACTAAAACTACGGCACCTAAGATAAATGGTGTCATCTTTATAGTGTGAACCTTCATAAGTCCATAACTTGTTCTGTTATTTTTTTTATAATTACCTGACATTACAAAATTGGAAACTGTAGATGCAAGAATATGCACTACATTAATTGAATTAAAACGAATAATTGTAGAAATAATTATATAAAACCCTGCTATTAAAACTGATACCGAAAACACCCATATGCCTCTTATTAGCCCCATATAGATACTTATTAAAGAATACAACTTAATGTCCCCTGCTCCCATAGCTCTTGTAACAAATAATATAAACAACACTACTATTGTTACAGTGCATCTTAGTACAGCTGTTATTACCCCTGTCCATCCTGCACTTACATATTCACAAACAAAACCCACACATATCCCCAGTATTATAAGTTTATTAGGAATAATCCCTCTTTTCAAATCATAGAATAATGCAAGTAGTATGAAAAAGAGTAAAGGTATCTCTTCATATATAAATTATCACCACCTCTCTAATGTTATTTGTATATTACCACCAATCTTTGTTATTGTCAACATGTTTTTTTGTTTTTTGTTTTATTACTGAAACACTTTTTATAAAAATCCATTGCCATGGAATAATATGCCTCTTTTCTGTCTATAATACCAATAAGACAAGAATTTCCCAGATGATTATTAATAAATTTATTTTCATAGGAGGTATATGATGGTTAATATAACTAACCTTTTTTCAAGAAAAGATAACCCAACTCTTGCTCATAAAAACACTTTACTTAAAGAATTATCACTGACAAAATCAGCACTAGAAAGTGCTTATTCACGATTTGATAATGCTGAAAACGAGGACTTAATTGACTCCTCTATATATGAACTGAATGCAGCACAGAAAAAATATAAATACATTCTAAACGAATTAAAAGCATTAAACCAAAACCCTGGCACTTGTAATATCCCTTAGTAAAAAAGATGCAACTTATATAGATATTTCAAATATCCATGTAAACTGCATCTTTTCTCTATTAACACTTCTTTTTATCTATGACAATTTCATATCAATAACTATTTCAATACAACCATTGTATTATTTGGTAGTGTAAGAGTCTCACCCTCTAAGGTTACAACAGCATCATCACAACTTGCATATCCTCTGATACCTTCGTATCCATATACACTCTTTGATATATCCATCTGTGCATGTTCTCCAGATATATTCATTAAGATTATAATCTTGCTGCCATTATACTCTTTGCTAATAGCCATTATATCTCCTTTATTGAACTCCTCTAAAACAGCTGTTGTTCCTCTGGCTATTTCAGGGTTTTCATTTCTTATCTGAACACATCTTTTTACAAAATTGAGAAGGGAGTATTTGTCTGCCATCTGTTCTTCCACACTTCCATATGTGTGGTCTGTAAGTTTAACATCACATGATGAAAACTTTACCATCCCCTTACTGTTGGTATTTGACCAATACATAGGCGCTCTAAAGTTCTCGTCCTTACCCATTATACTCGCCATACCAATTTCCTCACCATAATACATAAATGGTGAACCTTTTATAACATAAAGCATAGCATTTGCCATCTTTTGCTTGTTGTATGCTCCTTCCACACCACCCTCAGATGGAGAAACTCTCATATATCCCTTAAGTCTGGCCATATCATGATTTGTGATAAATGGAGCATCTATTGCATTAGGATTGATTGCTGAAATATCTGTTTCATATTCTACAAGGCTCTGTCCAAAAGCACTTAGAGAATATCTGTCTGAGTAATTATTAAATGTCTGAGATATTCTACCTGTAACCTGACCTATGGAGAAGTTAAATATACTATCTATTCCACTTTCATAATACTGTGAAAATTCTGTAAAGTTAGTAAACACTTCTGCGACAATATAAGCATCTTTATTAATTGATTTACAATACTTTGTAACCCAACTAATTATCTCATTATTTGCTGCTGTATCCTTTTCCACAAAATGCATTGCTGCATCCAATCTAAATCCATCAACTCCCATATCAAGCCAGTATTTCATAATACCCTCAAGTTCTTTTCTCAAGTTCTCATTTTTAAGGTTCAAATCTGGCATTTTAGTGTCAAATACACCTTCATAATACCATCCGTCTCCAATCCCCTTATAGTCTCCACTTGATTTGGTCTGTGTAAAAATATAGTAATCAACATACGGATTATGTTCTCTACATAATTCTTCTACTGTACATGTTTCTTTTCCGCAAGGCTCAATTTTAACACTTTTACATGCAGACTTAAACCACTCATGGTCAGAACCTGAATGATTTATTACAAAATCCATAATTAGTTTGATATCTCTTTTATGACATTCTTCAATTAATCTTTTAAAGTCCTCTAAAGTACCATACGTTTCGTCTATTGCCATATAATCTCTTACGTTGTATTTATGGTATGTTGTTGATGGATGTACTGGCAACAACCATATTCCGTTAAATCCCATGTCCTTAATGTAATCAAGTTTTGATATTACACCATTTATATCACCAATACCACTTCCATCTGAATCGCAAAATGAATACACAAACACTTGATAATAGTTTCTATAATTATCATCTATTATATTTAATTCCTGATTGTACTCATATTCTCCATCAGAACGAGTAACCTCTATCTGCGGCTTGTTACTATCTTCGTTATTATCACCACCAATTGGCTCTGCCGTTGGTAGCGGCGTCGCTGTTTTTGTTGATTCCTTCTTTTCCTCTGAAGGCTGCTTTTCTTCTCCAGAACACGCCCACATGGAGAGACACATTGTTATTATCAACATGAATGATATTATTCTTTTCATATCATTTCTCCTCCAATCTCATACTTGCTTTTGTTTTTTTCTTACATAAGTTTTCTTAAAAAAGAAGCCAGTCTTACAGACTGGCTTCAAATGTATTAATAAATAATTATTAACCTTTAACCGCACCAGATAAGCCTTCTGAGTAGTACTTCTGCATTGCAACGAACAAGGCAGCCAATGGTATAGATACAAGTACTGCACCAGCACAGAACTGATTGTAATACTCACCAATATGAGCGGTATCAATCATTCTATAAAGACCAAGTGCAACTGTATACTTCTCCTTCTTTGTACCCATTACGTAGTTAACGAAGATGAAGTCCATCCAAGGGCCAGAGAATGACTGTAATACAGTGTAAACAATAATTGGTTTTGAAAGTGGCATTGTAATCTTAGTGAATACCTGGAACTTAGTAGCACCATCAATCCATGCAGCTTCATCAATTGCCTTAGGAATAGTATCAAAGAAACCTTTAGCAACATAGAAACCAAGACCTGTACCACCTGAATAAACAAGTATTAACGCTGTTAATGTCTGTTCCAAACCTAATGCTTTAAGAATCATATATGTAGCAATCATTGACATGAATCCTGGGAACATACCAAGAATTAATGCTACGTTCATAAATGTTCTTCTCATTTTAAATCTAAGTCTTGACATTGTATATGATACTGCCAATACGAAGAATGTTGATATAAGACAAACGATTACCGCAACAAATAATGTGTTAAGGAACCATTTATCGAACTGTGCATATGCCTGCTCTTTTTCTAAATCAGACATTCCTATTCTAAGAAGTCTAGTATAGTTATCTATTGTCCAATTAGTTGGAATAATATTCTTGTAATATGCACCGTTCTCTACTTTAAATGAATGAAGAATAATAACTATTATAGGGAATATCCAGAGAATTGACATTATGCCAAGGGTAGCATAAGAAAGGATATCGCCCATTCTTCTTGTTTCTGACATTGATCTTTCTTTTCTCATTATTGGAATTCCTCCTCATTCTTATACGAACCACTTCTACGATACGTGATGAGAGATAAGGTCGCACATATAATAAATACGCAAATACCAATTGCACTAGCGAAGCAGTAGTCACTCTTCTCAAGAGTAATCTTGTACAACCAAGTAACAAGAAGGTCTGTACTACCTGACTGATACATTGTTGGATCCAATGAAGGACCACCGCCTGTTAATAAGTAAATTACGTTGAAGTTGTTGATGTTACCAATAAACTGCTGAATCAAGTGTGGTGTAGTAACGAAAATCATGTATGGTAATGTAATCTTAAAGAACATTACATACTTTGTTGCACCATCAATCTTAGCTGATTCATAAAGGTCTGCTGGAATATTCATAAGAATACCAGTCATAATTAACATAGTATATGGAATACCAACCCAACAGTTAACCAAAATAACACTTATTCTTGCGTTAAGTGGTGTATCAAGAAGTCCTAAAGTTTCTGTTTTACCAAGAATTTTTAAACTTCTTAAGAATGTGTCTAATGTACCATTCTGTTCAATGAATGTTCTCATTGTAAGTAATGTTACGAACTGTGGTACAGCTACAGACATTACGAAAACAGTTCTCCATAAAGACTTAAACTTAAGTCCTCTTCTATTGATAAGCATTGCAAGAAGCATACCACCAATATAGCAAAGGAATGTTGCAAATATAGCCCATATAATAGTCCATCCAAGAATTCTCCAGAATGTTGTACCATATGTACCACCACGACCTAATACTTCTCCAAAGTTCTTCAATCCAACCCAATCAAATGTTGCGTTAATACCATTATGATTCTTATCAAAGTTAGTAAACGCTGCAAGAATCATATAGATAAGTGGTGTAATAGTGAATGCTAATATACCAACTAATGGGAAGAATAATAAAGTATTATGTAAGTTTTTATCAAATAATGCTGTAATATCTCTAAAGATACTAACTGGTTTTTTTCCACGTTCAACTGCGTACTGAGCAATATATGCTGATTTTACATTAGCCTTCCATAAAAGGATAAATGCAGCAATAATAAGCATTGACACTACGCCATACAACAAGAATTTAGACGAATCATCACCAGGAATTGTCTGAATAACTTCCATTCCTGATATTGGATCTAACACTTTCTCCTGAATAGGCTCTACTTCACCTAAAGTAACTAAACCTTTAAGATCCTTTACGCCGCAGAAAGCACCGAATCCTTTAAATAAGTATACGAAAAAAGCAACTTCTGTGCCTAAAAATATTAGACCTTTAATAATCTGTCCTCTAACAAGGTTAGAAAGACCAAAAATAAGAAATGATAACTTTGTAAATATATCGCCACATGCGAAAATCTGTGCTATCACCGAAAACACGTTGCAATCAAAGTCAACTTTTCTTCTAGGTAATGATGTACCTGAAGCACTTACACTACTCACAATCATTGCCCTCCTTTACAAGTTTATTTTAAGTGTGACACACCTTAAGGCATATCACACTTAAAAATTATAGAAAATATAATTCTAAATCATTATTTTGTAGCTGTAATCATATCTACAATGCTCTGTAAGAATTCTAAAGTTGTAGCATCATCAGTTGTAACCTTCTCGTTCTTACCACATACACAAGCACCGATAGTTGCTGCTGGTGACCAGTAGTTAGCTAACTGTGGAATAGTAGGTCTAGCGATAACTGTTGAAGTCTGAGCAACACCTGCTGTTACAGCTGGATCGCCGTACTTATCAGCCATATCCATAATTGTCTTGTATGTTGGAGAGATTGATCTTGCTTTAAGACGAACTTCCTGAGCATAATCTCCTGTAAGGAATTCTGCAAGTAAAGCTGCCTCTGCTGGATATGCAGTATCTCTCTTAACACCGATTGACTTGTAATCACCGAATGGAGTGATGTTCTTAGTTACCTTCTCACCATTATATTCATAAGTGAACTGTGGTAACTTAACAGCGCCATAGTTCTCTTTAAGAGCTTCTTTAATATCAAGAGCCTTCCAAGAACCTGTACAGAATGATGCACACTTACCTTCAGCTAATAAACCGATAGTATCTGCCTGACCATTATCTTTATATAACTTGTTAGTTGCCTGAAGTTTATTTAAGTAGTTAACGATTGCTACACCTCTGTCTGAAGCCCAGTCACACTGAGTTGGGTCATTACCCTCTGGTCCGAATAATGTACATCCACCACCAAGGAAGAATCCGTTGATGTACCAACCATTGTTAAGAGGAATAGAGAAGTTGTAATCACATCCAGGAATTTCCTTTGCCATCATAACATCAAGATCTTTTACTTCTTCTTCACTAAACATTGAAGTGTTGTAGAATAAATACCATACGTTAGCTGTGAAAGGAATTGAGTATAACTTTCCATCAACCTTACATGACTCAACAGCTGCTTGATCAAGATTAGCTTCTACTCTTTCCTGAATTACTGAACTTAATTCCATGATATATCCACCTTCAACAAGGTTAGATAACTGGTCATTAGCAAAGTAGAATACGTCTGCTGCCATTGCAGTATCTTTAGAAACAGTTGTGAATGCATCTGGCTCAGCACACTCTTCGTATGTGAAAGTGATGTCATACTCTGGATGAGCACCATCAAAAGTCTCACAAAGAGTCTTAAGAATTGCCTGCTCTTCAGTTGGAGCCCAAACTTTTAACTCAACCTTCTTAGCATTTCCATCGTTTGCAACCTGCTCAGGAGCCTTAATCACAGTATTTGGTGGTACTGTTGCCTGAATAGGTTTCTTAGTAGCTTCTGGATCACTACCAGAGTTACCACATGCTGTAAAGCATGATACGCACATTACCATAGCAAGTAATAATGCTAAAATTCTTTTTCCTTTTTTCATAGATTTTACCTCTTTCTTTGTTGAAAAATTTAATTTACTCCCGGTTTCCCGGTTGAATAACGCTTACGCGTCAATTCCATAGTTACCACGACATCAGTCTCTGCCGTAAATGCAAGTGTAAGATTTTACTCTTTCCATATGTGCCTTAGTAAGCTGTCCCTTAGCAAGTCTCCACTGCCAGTTCTTACCCACAGTTGATGGCTCATTCATTCTTGCACTGTTATCAAGTCCTAAAATATCCTGAACCTGATAGATTGCTGCGTTAGAGCTTGTAGCATATCCCATTCTGATTGTTGCATCTGTAAGCTTAGATGGGTCATCCACATTCATATACTCCATTGCATATTTAAGTTTTTCCTTCTTCTGACTCTTGAAGTAGCCTTCAATTGTCTCGTTGTCATGAGTACCACCATAAACAACCTGATTATTATGATCATAGTTGTGTGGAAGGTATTCATTAGTAGGTCCATTACCAAATGCAAACTGTAATATCTTCATTCCTGGATATCCAGCCTTGTTCATAAGCTTAGTAACCGCTGGAATAAGAACACCTAAATCCTCAGCAATTATCTGCTTATCGCCAACAGCTTTGTCGATGACATCAGTAAGCTTCTTTCCTGGACCTTTTCTATATACTCCAAATTCCGCTGTATCATTTTCAGCTGGAATTGCAAAGTATCTAACAACACCGATGAAGTGATCAATTCTGATAATGTCATACAAATCAGCGCTTGACTTCATTCTTCTGTACCACCAGTCAAAATCTTCTGCTTCCATAGCAGCCCAGTCATATAACGGATTACCCCATCTTTGACCAGTTGCTGAGAAATTATCTGGTGGAACACCTGCTATATTAATAGGATTCTTTCTTTCGTCAAGTTCAAATAATCGTCCATGTACCCATACGTCTGCACTATCCATAGATACATATAGTGGAATATCACCGATTACTTTAATTCCATTGTCATTGGCATATTTCTTGAGTTTATTCCATTGTTCATAGAACTTAAACTGCGTAAACTTCCAAAAATCAATGTCTTTCTTTAACTTATTCTGATATGTCTTAACGGCTTTCTCTTCTCTAAACCTTATGTCTTCATCCCACAATAACCATTCATTATTGTTGAAATGAGTCTTTAAAGCCATATAAAAACTATAATCATCTAGCCAATATTCATTATTCTCACAGAACGTCTTATAAGCCTTAGTCTTCTTATGATTGCTATTCTCAAATGCTTTACGAAGTACTATAAAACGACTGTTATAAATCTTCTCATAGTCAACATATGATGGGTTAGTGCCCCAGTCATACTTATTCATCTCATTCTTGTCAAGAAGTCCTTCCTGTGCAAGATAATCTAAATCAATAAAATATGGATTGCCTGCAAATGCTGAAAATGACTGATATGGACTGTCACCAAAACTTGTTGGTCCAAGTGGTAACACCTGCCAGTACTTTTGCTTTGCATCAACAAGCATATCTACAAATTTGTATCCCTCTTCACCAAAAGTACCAATTCCATATGGTGATGGGAGTGAGCTAATTGGAAGAAGTAAACCTGCACCTCTTTCAAGTTCATTTTTATTAATCTTTGCCATAACATACTTCGCTTTCTGATTAAATTTGACGCATAAAGTCTACACATAGCATATCACTCTCAAAGCCCTTTGTCAATATAAACTTGGGTCTCACTTGTCAATAATTAATATTTTTTTAGAGTTTTTCCTTTAATTGTTTGGTTAATTTTACAAGCACACCATCCGCAACACGAAAAATTATACAATAACAACCACAAAATCTTGTATATTTCCACTGTTATTGTGGTGATTAATTACTATATGTATCACTGGTAATATGTAGAAAGGAGTAAATCTACCATTCGTCCGTAACTTTTCACCCCATCTTCCTGGCTATTCACTTTTAAATAAGTATCATTTATTCTATCGCCCATCTCACTAAGTTCTGTATCCTCGAAATTCTTCCAGTATTCATAAGACATCTGTCTATCCATTAGTATTTCTTCACTGAGCATATTCCACACATCATAATAGCAATCAGCATCTTCTTCATATAACCTATTCATTGAATGTGTAAATGCAAGTGATAATCCAGAATATTTAATCCTTACATCTTCAGAGTTTACGCAAACAAGATACGCGATGTAATTTGCTTCATCCTCCCTCATAAAACCGTTAATATGCGCCATCTCATGGGCCATAGTGGCTGGTATCTGATAATCAGGTATATGAACATTTACAAGAGCTTCAACTGTAAAAGGAGAATATATTCCCGTTGTGTTAAAGCACGAAAAAATATACGACACAAATAAAGGTTTAGATTTTGCCGTATATTCATTAAAACACGAATAGTCCCTAGCACTCTTTGCAAATGCCTCTCTTACCATGTCTGACATCTCATAATCTGAGACCTTGTAGTCCGTCCCACTGTACTTTTCACCTAATTTCCCTCTGGTTTCATTCATTTCTACTGCAAGACTTTTGCACATCTCATACAGTTCTTCCTTACTATGTTCTTTTACTTCAATATTATTAATCTTTGCATAACTGTACCTATAATAATTAACGCCACACAATAATACATACATGAATAAAACAATCCCAAATATCAAACAAAGAGTACACCCTGCATCTTTTAATTCTTTTCTAAAGTTCTTTTCTTTGTCACCTTTAACTCCCAATAATATCCACGCAATAACCCGTCCCATTATCACTACCGGAAGCAAAACAACAATAATCTCTGAAACAGAAAAAGGTAGTATTCCGGTCACCGTATTGATAACCAATGACGAGGCTCTATATATCCCTCTTGCAAATACGAATTCAGCAATCCACGAACTTACTGCAGCAAGGAAATATGCCATCGCCGCACTTAAACTTAGCATTCCTGCAATGATTAGTTTTTTCTTATTAGATATTGTACATTTTCTTCGCATTTTCATAAGTTATTCTGTAAACCTCCGAAACAGGTATATCTTTTATCTGCGCAATCTGCTGTGCCACATATTTAATAAGAGAAGAATCATTTCTTTTACCGCGAAATGGTTCTGGTGCCAGATATGGACAGTCTGTTTCTAGAACAATTCTATCTAGCGGTACAAACTCTACTGTTTCTTTGAGTTTCCTTGCGTTTTTAAATGTAACAACCCCACCTATTCCAAGATAAAATCCCATATCAATATATTGCTTTGCCATCTCTTTTTCATAAGAAAAACAATGAATAACTCCACCACACTGTGCCACATTTTCTTCCTTAATAATATCAAGCGTGTCCGCTGCCGCATCTCTACTATGAATCACCACTGGAAGCTTTAATTCCTTGGCCAAATCTATTTGCTTTCTAAACCAATTCTTTTGACACTCCCTGGCAGGTTCGGGATAGTAATAATCTAAGCCAATCTCCCCGATAGCCACTATTTTATCGTTAGATGCCCATTCTTTTAGTCTTAGTTCATCCCCATTCACAAGTTCTCCTGTTTCTGATGGATGAACCCCAATTGTTCCATATATAAAATCATAATCCTTTATAAGTCCCAGAGTCTTATTGCAAGTATCTATACTTGCCGATATATTTACCACAAACTCTACATCATTATCCCTTAGCCCCTGCAAAAGTTCTTCTCTGTCTTTATCAAATGCCTCATCATCATAATGGGCGTGTGAATCAAAAATCATAATACATCCTTTCTTAATTTAGCACTTTTAATACAATTTATATAATATACGCCAAAAGTATACCACAACCCAAAACAAAAATGTACACCATAATATATTTTTACATTTGGTAAATACTAAATATATCACTTTAAAATTGTAAATATATGGTGTATACAATTTAGTACACCCAAAATCATTGACTTATTTTTATATCCGTTATAATATGCTAAAGGCAACATATTGTTAAATAAATAACGCATTAAAAATCACTTGTTTTTACTGCATAACTTCATTTACAATATGTTAAGAAGACAAACAGGAGGTTAATTATTATGCAAATAGTAAAAGACGAATGGAATGGCTTTAAAGAAGGCCGCTGGAATAATGGTTCCGTAAATGTACGTAACTTTATCCAGCTTAATTATACACCATATGAGGGAAATGAAGATTTTCTTGCAGAACCTACTACTAATACCAAAAAACTTTGGGAAGAGGTTTCGGAACTATTTAAACAGGAAAGAGAAGCCGGTGGTGTTCTGGATATGGACACAAAGATTATTTCAACAATTACTTCTCATGATGCAGGCTATATCAACAAAGATTTAGAGCAAATTGTTGGTCTTCAGACTGACAAACCATTAAAGCGTTCACTTCAGCCAAACGGCGGAATCAGAATGGCTATTAACGCTTGTAAAGAAAACGGTTATGAGATTGATCCAAGTGTTGTTGATATTTTCACCAAATATAGAAAGACCCACAATCAGGGTGTATTTGACGTGTATACCCCAGAGATGAGACTTGCAAGAAAGTCTGCTATCATTACTGGTCTTCCAGATGCCTATGGTCGCGGTAGAATTATAGGTGACTATAGAAGAGTTGCTCTTTATGGTATAGATTATCTTATTGAAGACAAGAAAAAACAACTTGATACTGCTTTAATAAGAATGACTTCTAAAAACATTAGACTTAGAGAAGAACTTTCAGAGCAGATTCGCGCATTGGATGAACTTGCTAAACTTGGAGAAATATATGGTTTTGATATCAGAAGACCTGCTGCCAACGCTAAAGAAGCAATTCAGTGGTTATATCTTGGTTACCTTGCTGCTGTTAAGGAGCAAAATGGTGCTGCAATGAGTCTTGGTAGAACTTCAACATTCATAGACATTTACATTGAAAGAGATTTAAAGAACGGAGTAATTACAGAAGAACAGGCACAAGAATATATTGACCACTTCGTTATGAAGCTTCGTCTTGTAAAATTTGCCCGTACTCCTGAATATAATGCATTATTCTCCGGTGACCATACTTGGGTAACAGAATCTATCGGTGGTATTGGTATCGATGGAAGACCATTAGTAACAAAGAGTTCTTTCCGTTTCCTTCATACCTTAACCAACTTAGGTCCTGCTCCAGAACCAAATATGACTGTTTTATGGTCAACCAAACTTCCTAAAGCATTTAAGGAATTCTGTGCAAAGACTTCAATTAAGACATCTTCAGTACAATACGAGAATGATGATGTTATGAGAGATATTCATGGCGATGACTATGCAATTGCTTGTTGTGTATCCTCAATGAGAATTGGTAAAGAAATGCAGTTCTTTGGTGCGAGAGCAAACCTTGCAAAATGTCTTCTTTATGCTATCAACGGTGGTGTAGATGAAAGACTCAAAATTCAAGTAGGTCCAAAATACCGCGCTGTTGAAGGCGATTACCTTGATTATGATGATGTAATGCAAAAGTACGACGATATGATGGAATGGCTTGCCGGTCTATATGTTAATACACTTAATGTAATCCATTATATGCACGATAAATATTGCTACGAAAGAATTCAGATGGCTCTCCACGATAGAGATGTTAAGAGATATTTTGCAACAGGTATTGCAGGTCTTTCCGTAGTTGCAGACTCTCTTTCAGCAATAAAATATGCAAAGGTTAAAGCAGTTAGAGACGAAGACGGCATTGTAACAGATTACGAAATTGAAGGAGATTATCCAAAATATGGCAACAACGATGACCGCGTTGATGAGATTGCCGTTAGTCTTGTAAAAAACTTTATGGAAAAAATAAGAAAGCACCACACATACAGAGACAGTTTCCCAACTATGTCAATACTTACCATCACTTCAAACGTGGTATATGGTAAAAAGACTGGTAATACACCTGACGGAAGACTTATGGGAGAGCCTTTAGCTCCTGGTGCTAATCCAATGCACAGAAGAGATACTCACGGTGCTGCTGCATCTTTAGCTTCAGTAGCCAAACTTCCATTCCGCTATGCCCAGGACGGTATATCAAATACCTTCTCTATTGTTCCTGGCGCACTTGGAAAGGATGATCAGTTATTTGCCGGAGAATTGGACTTAGATGCTCTTGTAGACTGTGGTAATAGCGCATGTAATATACCTAATATCCACGAGTCAATAGACAACGAATAATTCATTATATTACAACACAAATAAATACAATAATGTAGGAGGTAGAACTATGGCAACACAACAGGTAGAAAACTTAGTATCATTATTAGACGGTTACACTCAGCAGGGTGGACATCATTTAAATGTTAATGTATTTACAAAAGAAACTCTATTGGATGCTCAAAAACATCCTGAGAATTATCCTCAGCTTACAGTGCGTGTATCAGGATACGCAGTTAACTTCATCAAGTTGACTAAAGAGCAGCAAGATGATGTAATATCAAGAACATTCCATGAATCAATCTAATCTATTAAAGAGTACTGGATTTATTCATTCAACTGAAAGTTTTGGAACAGTGGACGGCCCTGGCATAAGGTTTGTAATCTTTTTGCAGGGCTGTCCTATGCGTTGTAAGTATTGTCACAATCCTGATACCTGGCAACTTGCCAGCGAAGACAATCTCCATGGTTCCACAATCAAAAGTGTAGAAGAACTTTTAGAAGAATATGATAGTTATAAAGAATTTATGCATGATGGTGGAATTACTGTTACCGGTGGCGAGCCCCTTATGCAGATAGAATTTGTTACAGATTTATTCACAGAATGTAAGGCAAGGGGAATTCACACCTGTCTTGACACTTCAGGAATAACCTTTAACCCCGACAACCAGGATGTATTAAGCAAATTTGAACGCCTTATCAATGTTACAGATCTGATATTACTAGATATAAAACACATAGATAACGAGAGGCACTATGAACTCACTCATCAGAAAAACAACAACATAATAGAATTTGCTAACTATCTTAAGAAAAAGAATATCCCTGTATGGATTCGTCATGTAGTAGTTCCGGGTATAACAGACAACAAAGAATACCTTTATAAACTGGGACAGTTTTTAGGTACCCTTGACAATATAAAGGCTTTAGATGTTCTCCCGTACCACACTTTAGGCAAAACAAAATACACAAAACTTGGAATTAAATACCCTCTAGGCGACACTCCTGCCTTGGATAAAGACAGGGCTATTGAGGCAAGAAATACTATAATAGATGGTATGAAAAATACATTGAGAGAGAGAAAAAACACAGACCGGTTCTAGTTATGAACCGGTCTTTTAACAATAATATCAATCTCTTCAAATCAATTCTTTGCATACTGGGATGTAGTTAAAAACTGAATATTCATGTCTTTACCAAACATCTCTATCTGTTCCCCAATAAGTCTTGTCTTTGTTAATAATGCATCCGTCTCTACATTCAAATTAAAACCTCTCTCAAAATAATCATCTCTATACGACGCTTTGAATCCATCAAATCCTGCCAGTACAACGTTTTTAATCCCGCATTTTCGCAACAATGACATAAGCATCATTCCCGAATTATCAGCTATTCTACTATCGCTACATAAGTAATCTAAATAGTTAATTTTATGCGCTTGTCTTGAGAATGCAACATCTATGTTTGACGTAATTATTAACTCCTTTTCTTCTTCCACATCAAACTCCATTAGATCAAATCTTTTAAGATTACTAATAAACACTGCATTTATCGGATATTCTTCATTAACAAAGTTAATACTTATAATATACGGTTTTTTCTCTTCAATGTATTTATAAATCTTCTCAGATTCAGTAACCAATGTCCTTCCCGGTGCAAGGATTAACATATTTTTGTCCTTAAACATTCCTTTTAATTTAAACACTGTTTCCTTATCGTCTACATAATGTGACTGATACTCTTTATATAGGTTTTCGATGCACTTTTTATTAAATACAGTTCTTTCTTCCACTGGTATCATCCCAATTACTTTTTCAATATCTGACACATTTACAGTTTGAAGATTCATAAGATAAGTTGCATAATTGGGATGACAATTATTTACGGCAGAAATATAATATGGCACTGAATATCCCCATGTAAATTCCGTCTGAATACTTATAAGGTATTTATCTATAACCTCAAGTAAAGCAGTAACATTATAATTAGATTTTAACTTGGTATTCATGTATCTGGCAATCAGTTCTGTACACAAATTACCTGCTCCTCTTCCCATTCCAATAATAGAAGAATCTATAATAACCTCTCTATCTGAATGCTCATTAATCAGTTCTTGAGCATTTGAAAACGCAAGTTGAAGATTATTATGTGCATGAAAACCTATTCTAATCCCTTCTACAAGGTTTTTATCTGCCATACGAAACAACCTAATAAGCTCGTTTGCAGTAATATTTCCTAAAGTATCCACTATAGAAAACGCATACGGTTTTAAACAATTAATTTTTTCTATCAAGTGTAAAAACTCATCTTCTTTATACGCTACCGTTCCAATGGGCTGCATAAATACCACATATCCCTTGTCCATCAAATCACTCGCATATTCAAAGGCTCTTTTTATTTCATTCTTATGAAATGTTAGTCTTATTCCCCATATAGGCCCACCATTTCTTAAAGGCACGTTCTCGCATGCGATTTCCTTCTCCCCTAAGGCAATCATCAGCACATATTTACATGAACTCTGATTAGGTAGTAATTCATCAATTTGTGAAATGCTGTTAAAAACAGTTTTATTCTTATCATACTGACACTCTGATAAAAAACCAATCTCAACAATATCAATCCCTGCATTTGCAAGACCACATAATACTTTTACTACTGTTTTTTTTCCAAAGTTCCAGTCGTTAACATAACCTCCGTCCCTTAATGTACAATCAAGAATCTTAAAATTACTCATTCATTCCACCTTTCATCTTACACCTATAAAGATTTTTAATCATCAGATTAGTTTTTATTTCTCCTAACGGCCACTCTTTTTATCTTTGCTATCCCTCTTAGAATTATGTTTTTCTCCATCTTTACAGGGTTCGCTGATAACTTGTCTTGACTAGATAACATTCTTTCAAGTTTTTCAATCTTTTCTTTATCAAGTTTTCTCTGATTCTTAAACCAGCCTATTTCCTTTCTTTGCTGCGAGTTTTCTTGGAAAATACATTTGTTGATATATGACAAAAGTACCTCTTTAGGCACGCATACCACCTCTTCGTCACTGAGCATATCGCAACTATATTGGGTCGCGCTAACGCAATCATCAAATGGTACTGATGCAACAAACATTTCCACTCCGTACAAACAAAAACCACTTTGAATCCTTTCAATATTGTGTGGTTCTAATGTAATATTGCCACATCCTATTAAAACTGTTTTTATTCTCTTTGAAAGACAAGTATACTTATCCTCGTATATATCTTTTATTTCATATGTTTTTAATATTTGTTCAAATACACTACTTCCACTATGACATCCAAATACCTTATCGCAAATCTTTCCAGTTTTTTCGAAACCAAAAAATGAAGGGTCATACTTGAACATATCAAATGTTGATTTTAGTACTAGCGCAGAATCTATGTAGATTCCTCCTGTTTCATAACATTTTTTTACTGCAAAATATTTTGCTACAAATTCAATATTGTTATCTTCATATGCCTCCTGAACAACCACAGGCGAATTAGAAATGTCGCAATTATCTTTATTTAAAACAACTATCTTTACTTCATCTCTGAATACATTTTCATAACGTTCCAAATCCTCTGGTCTTCTCAAAAAACCATCTATATACACTACATTAGGAATTTGTTTATTATTCTGCTCAAGACGTCTATTTATAGAATATACCTTAAAGCATTTTGTTTTCAAATTATCAATATCAGCTAGTTGCTTTTGATATTTTTCTACATAGGAGAAAAACACATCCTTATACTCCGGCATCTTTTCCACATATTTAATCACCCTGTTAATTACATACAAAACAGTAAATTCTTTAAACCTATTATCACTGTTTTTCATAATAAAGTCAGAAATGTCTAAAACTTCCTGTACATCGCAAACATTTTCCATCAACTCTCTGTGATAATAACCTGCACTGCCGATTTTATATGTTAAATCTATTCTAGTCATTACCAGATAAAGCCAGCATATTTCTGAATCCCCAGAAAAAACCGGGAATCCTCCACTTTGTTCAAAGAGTTCTTTTTTAAAGAGTCTTCCATATATAAATATCTCATTGTCTGATAATGCCCCCTGCTCCTTAATATCTAATACATTATCACACTTTTTCACTTGATTATTCTTGTTTGTTACCCATATTGGCGAACTAACCATCTCAGGAAATCCATTACTCTTTGCACGCAAAAACAACCTAGATAGCAAATCTTTCCTTATATGGTCGTTTGCATCAACAAATGTAATATACTTACCTGTTGCTTCCTTAATCCCTGTATTTCTAGCGTTAGTAATCCCCTTTTCCTCAGACTTTATAAGTTTAATCAAATCAGAATGTTCTCTTTGAAGCGCACTCATTTTTTCCCATAAACTATCATCATAAGAACTATCTACCAAAATGATTTCTATATCTGATAATGCTTGCGAAATCAAACTATCTACGCATTTTTCTATTTCTGATTCATTACTTTCCACAACAGTTATAATGGATACATTAACTTCTTTCATATTCTTTTACCTTTCACAAAACTCTTAATTATTATTTCTAATTCTAAAATAACGCAGAACTTCTTTCAGTTCTTCCATAGAATCCGGCATATAAATGCCAAATCTTTCTGTCTCCTTGTTATCCTCTATAAATAGTTTCATTTGGTTTATTATTTCCAAATCATTCTCGCTTTTTTTAAGAATTCTGTCTAAAATAATTACATCTGTTTTCAAATCACCATATATTAACATCAAATCATCATAACCAAGAGATGGTATTATTACTCCGTTTCCCTCTGTACCTGCCCACACTATTTTCGTTTTATAGGAGAGTTTGTTGTTACCAATAGTTCTAATTCCCAGTGTCCTTATCTTTTCACTTCTTTCTTCAGAGGCTGATATAAACAACACTTTATCCTTTCCAATCATATCTAATACTGGTAACAATGTATCCGTATCAAAATCATCCTCTGTCGCATCATCCAAATAAACATACATCCCTTTTATATCATACAAAGGACCATATATGCATTCAATTACACTTTTGACACTCTCATCGCTAAACGGATTACAAACAGATACAGTTTCAAAATTATCAAATAAAGAATACATGTTTTCTCCTTTGCCAAAGGAAACTATTCTTACCTGCTTATGCCTAATGGCATACTGTTGATAAATCATTTTCCATTCCTTCTCTGGCGAAGCAACAAACAACTTATCATATTTAATATCTATAGTCTTAGAACCAATTCCAACGATAATCTCTTTGAATAATTTGCTGTTATGAAGTGACACAAGAATATCCTCGTTTAATACTTCTTCATTTTTTACAAGCAAATCACAATCTTCATTCCTGCATTCTGTCGCACACAAAACTATGGCATTAAATAATTGATACTGAGAGTTTACCATAAATAATACATTTTTGTTCATATTTACAATTCCTTCATCAAATAAATATCTTAGAAATACTCATATCCACCATGTATTTCAACTATCGACCCATTCATATACTCATTTGTCATAACATCAAATGCCATCTTGGCAACCTCTTCTGGTGTGCCAAATCTGTGCTGCGCTATTTTAGCACATATTCTATTTCTACTTTCATCGCTTCTACCTTTTTGCCATTTTGTTTCTATAAATCCTGGTGCAACAGCATTTATTCTAACTCCATACTTTTCTAACTCTTTTACCAATACCTTTGACGCAAAAATTAGTCCTGCTTTTGATAGGCTATATACAACACTAGAACTATACGCTTTAATTCCTGCATAAGAACCCATCAGCAAAATGCTTCCATTATTGTTCATCTTATCCTTCAACTTTTGTATCAAAAAAATAGGAATTGTTAAATTGGTGCTAAACACTTTATTCCACATTTCCATAGTGTAATCATCAAATTTCGCATACTCTCCAATACCTATATTGGATATAAAATAGTCCAACCCATCCACTTCATCATTTATTCTGCCAACCAATTCTTCTACTACACTTTCATCACTTAAATCATACTTCATCAGCACAATTTTTTCTTGTTCCTCTATAGGAAAATCGTCTATCAACTCTTGTGCTTTTTTATCGTCGTGTCCATACACAACAAAAACCCTGTCCTTTGCAGAATTTGACGTGCTCATTATTCTTTTTACAATGGCACATCCTATTCCGTCTGTCCCACCTGTCACCAAGTAATTCATTTTACGTTTCCTCCCGATAACTATAATTCTTACATATCAAATGATTATTAATTATCCATTAAATTAAGAGCATTAATGATACTTTTTACTTCCTCTTCGCCGATTCGATATCCATCGATAGTTCCCGCTAAAAGTCTTTGCAAGAGTAATTGGAAAACGTATCTTTCTCCATTTCCATCTAGACTTGAACTATGTCTTTCAATTCTTTTTGATGCATATTCTTCTATTTTATAGTACCTAACATTCCACCAATCTTCTTTCATAACTAGTTTACCAGTACTACCTACTACTTCTATACGGTCATCCAACTTACAGCCTACTCCAATTTGGATATATACACTTCCTTCATTGGTAATCAAATAATATGTCTCATAATCTTTGGTCTTGTGCGAAGATATACTTTTAATATTCAATCCGAAGATTTTAAGCACAAAATATAATGCAAGATATTTTGCCTTTCGTGGCGTATTTATCATTAAATTATCCATTTCACAGGTAATGCTAATATTCATCCCTCTTAATTTTCCCAATGCATTACCTTTAATAAACCATATCATCTGCTCAGAGGCTCTTAAGTATCCTGAAGGTAAAGCATCCCACAGCAACACCTCATTACTTTTCGCAAGTTCAAACAGTCTTTCTACCTCTGCTTCTTTCCTTAGAAGTTGCATACCACAAACAACATGTTTTTTGTTTTTTATAGCTTCTTCTATATATGTCTTAACACATTCTGCTTCTATCTTCATATCTGCAATATACACTATATCAACAGACTGAAGAAATTCCTCATAATCAGCAGTGTACGTTTCTATTTCTTCCTTGTTAGCATATATCTCTGCCGCCTGTTCATTTTGCGAATAGATAGTTTCAACTGTCAACCCACTAACCAACTTGGTTTCAACAATTAATTGGGATTCCACGAACGAGTCAACAACCAAGCCCATTCTAAAAATCTTACCTTCATTTCTTACTTTTGTACTACTTATGTTTTTTGTTCTTTCCAGATATACAACTTCACAGTACTCCTTAAGATAATCAAACTTACCTATCCAGTCCGAACCAACAACGAAGACATCTATTTGATGCTTCTGTACATCAGAAACTTTCTGTCCTTGATACTCCTCAACAATAACTTCATCAACAAAACCACTATTAATAACATTTGACATTCTAGTAGCCAGGCTATCTCTAATATTAAGTTTTCCTCTATCAACATCAAATTTCTCACTGGTAACACCTACAACCAGATAATCACCTAATTCTTTTGCTCTTTTTAAAATGTTATAGTGTCCCTGATGAAATAAATCAAATGTACCATAAGTAATTACTTTTTTCATGTGTTCTCTCCTTAAATATCTTTTATATCCTCTAGTATCTCATTATCTACATAAGGTCTTTGATTTACCATTGTTTCGCCAAAATATGTTTTAGGTATAGCAACAGTTGTCGGTTCTAAAACATATTCAATTAATAACGGCTCATCCATATTCGCATTTGAAACTATGCTTTTTAATTCACTTATACTTTCAACTTTAAAACTGGTAATATTATAAGCTTCAGCCACCTTCTTGAAATCTGGGGAAAGATATCCTCCTTCCGATGTTGATCCCACGTAATAAGAATTAAAAAAATCATCCTGCTGCTGACGTATTAATCCTAATGATGAATTATTAAAAACAACCATACATAGAGGTATCTTTTCTCTAAACACCCATTGCAATTCCTGAATATTCATCTGGAATGCACCGTCTCCTGCTATGCACATAGTTGGTTTACCTGTCTCAATCTGTGCCCCAATTGCAGCTGGTAATGCAAATCCCATAGCGCCATGTCCACCTGAAAACAAAAGTCTAGTATTTTTTACATGAGCCGATTGCATAACCCACATCATATGTTGTCCGACATCACTTACTACTATATTGTTCTCTAATCTAGAAGTAATTTCATCAATAATCTTATTAGGCTCTCTTCCTTCACAACCATTGTCAAATTCTTCGTATTTCTTTTTTATATATTTACATTTCTCCAACCATTCTTTACACTCATAAGAGCCATCAACACTTAAAATCTCTTCAATAATGCTGTTAACATCATATGGCACATGTATCTCATCATGTAATGTTCTAAGAAGTTCATTAGAATCTATATCTATTCTTATTATTTTGGCATTCTTGGCAAATTCTTTTGTGTTTCCTCCCGTTTGTCTTCTACAAAGACTAGCGCCAAAACTTATAATTAAATCTGCTTTTTCATATGCAATTAGATTTGCACAACGATGACCGTATGCAGCCCCTAAAGCCCCCATATTTAACTCGTCGTCTGTGTCAATCAAATCTTTTCCTAATAAAGTTGTGATAACCGGAACTCTGTAACGTTTAATTAATTCCTTTACTCTATTTCTTGATGTACAATCCTTCCCAACACCATTGCCAAGAACAAAAACCGGTCTTTTTGAAGCATTTAATTCATTTAATATTATATCTATAGTATCTTGTGAAATCTCTTCCTGTATTGTTTCTTGTTGTACTTGTGCAACATCTATATCTGCTCTTTGCACATTCATAGGGATATCTAGAACTACTGGCCCTTTTCTCCCCGTATTAGCTATCTCCCATGCTTTATTTATTTCTTCTACAATACTCTCAGGAGTCTGTACAAACGATGTATACTTGCAAATATCTTTAACTATGGAAACAACCTTCGTTTCCTGAAAAGCCTGTTGTCTTAACTGTGAAATGCCTGTATATTCTGTAGTATTAACTTGTCCCGTGATAAATAGCACAGGAACCGAATCGTAATAGGCATCAGCTATTCCTGAGACTAAATTAATCGCTCCCGGACCACTTGTAGCATATGCGAATGCACACTTCCCTGTGGCCTTTGCAGCACCAACAGCGGCAAAAGCCGCAGCTTGTTCATTATATACACAATGATTCTCTATCTTGGACTTTCCAATAGATTCAACCAAATGCGCTATCATTGTTCCTTGATATCCGTATGCATGTTTAACACCTTTTTTTTCAAGAAAATCAACTATATAATCAGATACTTTCATTTAAAATACGCTCCATATTTCTCAATAATATTTGTAACTGTCTATCTTCATTAGCCAAAGAACTTATACTTTGTGCTACTTCCTCATTTTCTGTAACTGCCTTAACCTCTAAATATATTTCCCACAATTCATCATCATATTTAAATCCCATATTATTAGCCATGTTTTTCTTCACGATTTCATCATAATATTTGTACTGTTCAACTAACTTATTTAATTCCCCAATCTCATACAGGTATTTTATTGTTTCTTTTCTTTCTTTATAATACTCGTCTATGTTCCACAAATCTCCAGCCCTGTTTGCATTGTTCCATGCATTATTTATAGGAATCATAAACGCTTTATCTTCAGTAGCTATTTTTTCCATTCTATGCAACCTCTTGAAAAAAGTCTTATTAACGCCAACTTTTTTCATTTCTTCGACAACCAAATGATATGGTATAGTCAAACTACTCAAGAAATAAGCACTACTATACAATACATCCGCCGGTCTTCCTTCTTTTGTCTTTTCTAAAACGTATTCATCCCATTTTTCTCCATAGCATTCTACAAAGAATTCCTCTGGATTCTCAGGAAGCCATAAAGGTCTATTTTCTACTTCAACAATTGAAAGATTTAAAAATCTATCTTTTTCAAAGTAATGCATCTGTCCATCTGCAGTACGTAATAAAACTTGTGAAGCGTTCGTACTACTATATCTTTTAATTAACTTAAAAAACAGTTTCTTATTATGATTTCTACTTATTATTTTAACAAACCTAAAAAAGTTTCTTTGTAGCAACGAAGTTTTTCCTGACATTCCACAATACGCCTTTGACGTATCTTCTATCAGATACTCATACTTAAGACACTTTTTTTCGTTGCTTTTATCTGTTGGAACACTCCTTAATATATTAATTTTGATATACATTCCCCTTACAGAACTCGAAAATCCCTCATTATAATCAATTAATGTTGTAGTTGTATCAACATACTTCATATAAAGCCCAAAGAAATCAGAATTATTATGGTACCCCTCTAAAAAACGACCTTTTCTTCCTTCGCAAGCCTCAATAAATCTAGGCACATCTTTGGCGCAAATTGTAATTTCAACATCAAAAGTCCCCCTCTGGTACATATCTCCCATATACGCTTTCGCTGCACTTCGCCCTGATACAAACCATGGAATTAACAGTGCATCACAAAGATTAGTTACCTCTTCTAATAATTTATTAATTCTTTTCTGATACTTGTTCATTACTATTCCTCTTGTCAAACTTATCCTTTACAAACTCTGCTATAGCAAAATACTTTTTCTCATTCCCAAACTTTACGCTAATATTCTTTTTTCTCATTTCTATGGCGCCTATCTTTTCCATATACTCTATCTGATTTATATCATCATAAAACCTATCTAGTAAGTCACAATAAATTATAGAATTAGATGGTAATTTGTCGATACACTCCATATAAACACCATAGGCTTCTTTAACATTTAACTCAGTACAAAGCAAATCTGCATAAAGTTTTTTAAGTTTTAGGTTAATTACAGGTTCTGCATTCTCATTAAATCGCTTAATAAGCTCTATCAACTTCTCCTTTACTTCTCTTCCATTGTTGTTTTTTCGAACCATAACGTATGCTTGTGATATATCTTTTTCTTCTCCCATTGCAACAAGAAGTCTTTCACATATCCTTATATATTCTTCCCAATCCTTTATATCCTCTAATTCGATTACGTTGTAAAACTCTCTTTTATAATCAAAATCATCTATCTGGGAGTTTAAAATCAACCCCACGCACTGTATCCGTTCGTCCTGTGTCGTCTTCAATTTCAGTATGTTTTCATACGTACCCTTGATTTTGTCAATGTTATGTTCTTCAACCGCTTTTTTTAATTCGTCAATTAAGTTCATTAACACCAAATGTTCACGATCTTGCAAGTCAAGCCTTGTAAATCCATTTATTATACTTGGTCTGATTACCTTATACTCTTCTAAAGCCAAATCTTTTCGACTATAATAATAATCAATCCATAACTTCTTAATTTCCACATCTTTAGGATGTACTTTCATGGCACTTATAAATATCTCGTCCATTTTCTCATCGGGTGCATCTTGCTTTATCATACATTTGATTTTTAATATCATTGCCGGTTTATTGTTCTTACTATATTTCAATACTAAATCTGCAAGTTCTAATGCTTTAGCATAATTTTCATAGGTAAACTCTGAAAATGCCTTTCTCATGTACTCTATATTCTTCTTTATTTCCACGAGTTTTTCCGGCAACTCTTTTTTACAATACTCATAAATCTCAATGGTTCTGTATGACTTGCTTGCCTTACCAATGTCCATTTGTGTTCTCAAAGCTATAACAAGAATATCTAACGGAAGTTCCACTAAAAGTGGGTTTGTATATCTATACAACCCAACATATGTATCTCTTCCCGAAACTATTGCATTTCCCTGCCACTTATAATAAGAATCAAAAAGGCTGCACAACTTGCTGTAATCTCCGCCTTCATATAACGCATTCAAATCAAGTTTTGCATCTAATATTGCCTTAGTTGTTTCCTTAGCAATTATTCTCCCTTTCATTTCAATAAGAACATCTACATTTTTATGTCTTGACTTTGCCCACTTTATTTTTCTTTTCTTATATACCCTCTGATTAATCTCTATTTCTTTTTTGTCAACGAGGTCTATATAGGTTTGTTTTACCTTTTTATACTCTGTATTTAAACAATGAACAGCTGCATGAGACATCTGCTCGCTTATATCAGGAACATTATCCCATTCTTCTCCATAATGATAGATTAAATAATCATTGTATTTTTTGGGTATTGAAGTTTCTATATTCTCATAAGGAATCCATATTTGTTCTGAGAACATATCTTTATCAAATATCAGTGGAGTTCCACCCCATCTCATAAAATAGTAATCGCAATCTTTCTCTGGATAATTAAACATTTTTTTCTCAAGAATAGATAACGTCCTATCTTTACCAATGATCTTTTGTAATAGTAGATATTTTTTATAAAGAAATCTTGCACCGTTTTGTCTGTGAAGATAGATTGTAGATTCATTAGCAAGATCTGAATATACCAATAGGTTTTTGAAGTGTTTTTTCTGTATCCTTTTACTTGATGGTATTGGATCTAATTGTAAAATATCAATAACCTGACCTGCGGTATCATTGGTCACAAGTTGTGCTTTGTGAATCGCAGTAGATGTACAATCAATATACCTTGCAAAAACGTTAAAATATTCCCTGCTTAATTCCTGACATTCTAGAGTTCTTCCATTAGGCAGTTTCCCATTTTTAGCAAGTTCCACTAACTTTAGAAAATTATCTCTTGTCATATATAAATCAGCATCATCATCCCATGGGACAAAACCTCTGTGTCGTACAGAACCAATCAAAGTTCCTCCTGCAATGAAATACTGTATATCATTCTCTCTACATATCTCATCTAATTCTTTTAGAAGTTTTAATAGATGCTCTTGCCCTTTTGTCATTTCCCAAATCCTCGTTTTCATTTATTAACTTCACAACTGCATACCAATGCCATTTTACCTATTATCAATGATATTTTAATTATAATATATATTTTTATTATGTCAATATTGTCATCTGTATATACGACTCCTCCTATTTTACTAGTTTTTCCATTACTTTATGGTTCCATATATCTATTGATTTTAGATATGTTTGGTGATAAAATCGGCTTTAAGCAAACAAATGATAGGTTTACATTAAAGAAAGGAAAAGATATTTATATTCTTGAATATCAGGTTACATATAATGGAAAAAATCAAACTGTTGATATGGGATTTAGACGAAACATTCTGGAATGGAACCATCTCTGATGGAGAGATAAGTCCAATCGACTCCAATATAAAACTAATCAAAGAACTCACAGACAGAGGAATTGTTAACTCAATATGTTCAAAAAACGATTTTGAACAAGCAAAGGAAGCACTTGTCAAACTAGATGTCTGGGATTATTTTGTATTTCCATCAATAGACTGGACCGCTAAAGGTGCTAGAGTAAAACAAATAATCGAGGATATGAATCTAAGACCTGTCAATGTATTGTTTATCGACGATAACATAAACAATCTTCAAGAAGCAAGTTATTTTGTTGACGGATTGCAAACTGCACTTCCAGAAGAATTATCTCAATTACTCATAACTGAAAAATCCGCTTTTGAAGGCAAAGATGATTCTTCACACTCTAGATTAAACCAATACAAAATACTTGAAAAACAAACTGCTGAACGAAAAAGTAGTTCGTCTAATGAAGCCTTCTTGTTTCAATCTGATATTCAAGTAGAACTAGTTACACAATGCCAAGATTGCATCGAACGTATTCATGAAATGATACACAGAAACAACCAACTTAACTATACAAAAGACAGAATTACCATAGAAGAAGTATCTGCAATATTTACTGACCCAACTATCAAAAGCGGATATGTCAAAGTACATGACAAATATGGCGATCACGGTATCGTAGGTTGTTATGCCGTTAAAGACGGTGTAGCACTACAACTTGTACTCTCATGTCGTATACTTGGTATGGGAGTTGAACAATGGCTTTATTCTGAATTAGGATATCCTAAATTAACTGTAGTTGGCGATGTAGCAGTCAATTTAGAAAAGGGCGTCAGACCTGCGTGGATTAATCAGGACATAAATAGAGATTCTAAAGATGAAGATATCAATAACTTTACTGATATGAAAAAGTTTATCGCCTATGGAACCTGCCCTTTACGACCTGTTTGGGCATATATTGAACCAAAACTCAAAGAAAAAAGATTCTCAGAGATGGATCCGGGACCCTCAATTTTGAACTTAGCGGTAACAAAGCGAGAGGATGCCGAAACACTAAATGATTGGTTAAGTAAGATTCGACTATTTGATTCTCGATACACTTTTGATAGTGAGATATTTAGTGATCAGACAGGCTATGTTTTCGTTACATTAGATGGCGAATTATCAACCTGGAAATATACATCTAAAATCACCAACAAATGCTTTTATATGAGAAACATTTTAACCAAAAATGATGTTTTACCTGAAATGCTTGACGAATATGAAAGAGAAAAAGTAACTTGTGATGATATAGAATCTGAACTTTCATATTTGTTAGATAACCTTCCAAACGGCACAGAACTCTTACTGATGACTGTTCCAGAAGTAGAGTTTCCATCTCTTGGCAAAAATCAAGAATACTATGAGCGCATTGAATTAAACAAGGTTGCAGAAAAACTTGCAAAAAATCATAATAACGTATATATCATAGACATAAGAAAATATGCAAAAGAAAGTTCAGACTTCTTTGATACTGTAAGTAATCATTATAACAGAGCCATCGGCAACATGCTTGCAGATGATATCCTCAACCATATTTTCGGAAGTGTTCAACACGAAGCTGCTGCAAAGAAGATTCATGAAGATTTGGAAAGCAGAGCATCCTGTGTTACTCAGAAAATAGTTCCTTTGGGTGATGTAAAGATATCAAGTTGCATAACCAATGGCGAATATTATTGTGAAGTAACCTTAGATAATGCCAAAGATTACCAATACTCTTTCACTATTGTTAGAGACAGATTTATTGAAAACACCACATCTTATTCAGATGACAACACTCTCAAATTCAATGTAAACAAGATTGGTAAATGGAGAGTTGTAGTAAATATTGTCAATAAAACTACTAACGAAAAATACAAGTGCAATAGTAGTATTATCGAGTACGGCAAATATAGAATTTCAGAATTCTTCAATGACAAATATGAAAACTATACTCTTGCAAAAGCGGGATATAACCAGTATATTTCAGACAATGAAAAAGCGGACGAAGTCACCTTATCTAACCAAATGTTATTGTCTGAACTGATTGCTATGGGCGTGAATCCAGCCTCATTTTTTCTAGATAAGGGTATCAATGAAATCATTTTGTTCACTGATAAAAGAACCGGTGCAGTCCTTTTTCCTCTTTTAAAAGCAACACCTCTAAAGATTAAGGCAGTTTACACCGCTGACCATCTTTTTGAATTACACTACGGAAATTATCAAAGATTTCCTGTAAACCACATCAACGGTAAACTAGATATAAATAGCACCGATACCGTTTTATTTGCATTTGATCACGATCAGATAAAACTTTTCAAATCAATGTTTGAGAACTATAAATGCAAAATTCATTATCTCAACAAAGTTCTCTGCGAATTAAAAACAAAGAATTATTTTACATGCCTACTTAAAAACAAAAAGGATATGCCAAAGGTTTTTGCTGTACGTACAGGAAAAATCAAACGTTTCTATGCTATGACATATAGGAACATAACATCATCAGAAAAACTACTTACAGATGTTAACGTTTCTTCAATAATAAAAACAGCGAATAAATCCAAAGAAAAACTTCCTAAGCCACTACAAGAATTCGACATCGACGTAATCAACGAAGTTTTTAAAAAGCCAGATTTCTATGAAGACCAAAGTGATGGAAATTGGCGCATGAAAGATGTTAAAGGTAATTACTTCAACATAGAGAATGGCTTCAGAAAGACAGTTAATGCCCCTGATAAGTATATAGGTACCATCTATCTTTTTGGTGACATTATCACCCTCGGATGTGGTGTTAAAGATGAAGATACTATCGCTTCAAAATTACAGGAAATGTTAGATATTCCATATAGGGTAGTTAATTATGCAAACGCATGGCAAATAGCAGAGTACTCTCGAGCATTAAAACTTATGGAAAGCATTGAATATAACGAAAATGATATTGTCATAATTCTAATAAGCGGATGGAGACACGAACTTGTTGCTCCTAGACCACATTGGCTAGAATGGGATGCTATTGAAAAACCAATAACTAAAATAGATGCTTTCCCACTATTTGCTGAACCTGGAAGACCTGACTATTTCACTTCAAATTCAAGTTATAATCCTCAATGTAACGAAGCATTAGCAAAATTACTAAAAGATAACATACTTAACTATGTATTCAAAAGTAGTAATGTGCATTTGACTAACTGTATCGCATTACACCAAGCTTTAGATGAACTACAAAGTATCAAAAGCGAACTTGAAAAATTCAAAAATTAATTATTAACGAACAATAATTAGACTTACAATTAATTAGATACAATAAGAAAAAAGGATGAAAGCAATATTAATATTACTTTCATCCTTTTCTTACTCTTCTTCTCCAATGGCCTGCTTGTATGCCCACTCATCGAAATCATCTTCAACTTTATTAATATCCATAGCAAGTCTTGCTTCTAATTCTTTATCGTCCTCTAAACTTGTGTCTTCGGAATCATTTATATCTTTTTTCGCTAAAGTTTCAGGAACACATACTACTGCAACATCTTCACCCATTCCCGAATCTGTTGCACCATTCTCTTCTTGTGCATCTGGCAATGCACTTTCTATTTTGTGCTCATTCTTATCTTCTAGAGCAGGATTCTCCTTAACATCTGGCACTACTGGCAACTTATCTTCATTCCAGTTAACCTGTGGTATTTTCTTTATCTTATATTGTTCATACCCGGTCTTAACTAATAATTTTAATGCCCTATTCTCATCTACCAGTTCACCAACATTATATAATCCTGCAAGTTCAGAACATCCATCAAAAACATATACTTTCAAGTCAGAACCAGTCTGGCGTTTTTGAATCTTTTCTATGTCACTAAGCAGTCTCTTTCTTCCAACAGACATCTTGTTATAATAACGGCTTTCTGTTGGGATTCCATCCCTATACCACTCTAAAACAACCAATCTTTCTGATGCAGAGATAGCAATATAATTCGAATGACCTTCTACTTTTAATAATGATGTTTTACTTACAAGTTTAAGTTCCTTAAACCCGGCATATTCCAAAGTCTGCTCTATCATTCTCACATCTGCAGGTAAAGCATCTGCAGGATATGCAATCATTCCTGACAAACTCTTAATCTTTCCATACTGACTATTAATAACATCAACAAAGTCAGTTACTGCCGGTTTTAAAATACTACCCATTACAAGCCATGCTGAATGGTAAAAAGGAATACATGGAATCCTTTGAATTCCCTGCGGCATCACCCTTGTAAATGAACCGTCATCTCTATTATTCTTTATTAAATATCCATCATTTTCAACAATGACGTTAACAATCTTCTTCACAACCGTCCTCCAAGATGATTTACATTGTAATCTGATACTACATACTCATTTTATAAGTAAATTCTTACAATCACCCTATTTTTTTATACTATCATATCCCTAGGTTTTGTACAAGATAAAAAGAAATTCGTTTCAACATTTATCAAAACGAATTCCTTTCACTTCGCAAATTACCATTTATAGTAATTGCTTTATAAAAAACTACCCAACATTTTTATTCTATGCTAAATCTCTTTTCTTGTAAAGCCATCATATGCAATAGTAAAGAAAATTATTACATAAACCACAACTGTTGTCAGCGCAAATGTTACCGATTGATTAGGATAATACGCTCCATTTTCCATAATTGTGCTTAAAGATGTATTAGAGAATATCAAATATCTTCCCCAATCTTGGTGCATCTGAGCCAGTACTGTTGACACCATTGAGCCTGCCATAGAACTCATAATACCAACCGCTACCGCTACTGCAGTACTTTTTGCAAAAGACGATATAGCAAATGCCATAGTGCCGTATGCTATTACTCCAACCATTTCAAGGACATATTTAATCAGTATATTGAGTATCACCGGCATCTGGGTTATACCATCCATTGTAACCTTTAGGTGAACCGCATTTATTCCTTCAGTACCAAACAATATACAACAAACAATAAAGTTAAATACAAATAATGTAACCATTCCTATTGCTGAAAGACTAACTATTGTTAAATACTTACTTACAATAATTTTCCCTCGACTCACCGGATTAGTTATAAGGAATTTAATTGTTCCGTCTGTGTGTTCACTGGCAACAATTATCCCCGCAAATATAATGACAATTCCACACAATATAACCATTATCCCTGCAGAACTTCCAAATCCATACATAAATGGCGTCTCTGTTTCATCTGTAACTTCAAAGATATCTTCTACAATATCATCTGTACTATATTGAATATTATTTAGAATTCTATAGTTTAACGCCATTACTCGTTTTATTTCTCTATCAGATGCAGCATTCTGCGCCATGGCTTCAAGGTTTGTCAAAGCCTCGTATCTCCAGTCACTTGAATCAAATATCTCGTTTTCTACCATGAAAGCATATATATTCTTAATACCGTCATCACAGTTTACATACTTAATCTCCTGATCTTTTGTGACCTGTGCTTTGTACCTTACATACCCTTCAAAATCATTGTTATCCAAAAACTCCTTGACTTCCTGTTTGGATATGTCTTCGTCTTTTTCTTCTTTATTGCCAATAACTTCAAATACTAACGAATACCTCCAATCCTCCTCTGATATATCCTTTTCTATAAGATATTCAAATACTGCTATTGACCTTTTTACAGCTTCCATATCCTTTGTATTAGACTTTGAATCCTTTTCTAATTCCTCAAGTCTTTCCTTCAGTACCGTCACTCTAGCTTCATAGAACTCCTTGCCCTCTCCTATCACTTCTCCATCTTCTGTCATATATGTAAGTTCATCTTCAAGAATCTCAGCCGCTTTAAATATCATCATAATTCCAAGAGAAAGTACAAACATAACTATAACCGCAGCTATTACACTACCTCTTTTAAAAAGTTTTATATACTCATTCTTTATTAAATTAAGCAATCTGATCACCTCCATTTGCGGTCATTTCTATAAATACATCCTCAAGTTTTCTATTTTCCTGTGGGCAAATACTTATAAGTCCAACATCTGCCATAGCAAGCTTCTTATTGAGTTTCCATAGTTCATCCACTATCTGTACCGGAAATTCAACATCAAAATGTTCATTATCCTGAACATTGAATTTATAGATAGTTTTACTTTCTTCATCAATATCTAAAGCCGCTACATATTCATCAACTATTTCCTTTGCTTTAGACGCATCAGTGACATGGTACGCTATTACATTAACATCTGCCGTAACCGCTCTAGTCATATCATCTATTGTCTTAATATCTAGTAACTTACCTTCTGCAATAATACCAACCCTGTCACACATTAATTCCATTTCACTCATAAGGTGACTTGATACTAGGACACACACACCTTCGTTGTGCGCAAGATTTTTTAAAATATCTCTAAGTTGCTTTATTCCCGCCGGATCAAGTCCATTACTTGGCTCATCTAGAATAAGTACCTTTGGTTTATGTAAAATAGCTTGGGCAACACCCAGTCTTTGACGCATACCAAGGGAATACTTTTTAACCTTTTCATTAATTCTATTAGAAAGACCTACGAGTTCAACAACCTCATCAATTCTCTCCTTGGTAACACCTTTTCTCATTCTGGCATACTGTTTTAAATTATCCATACCAGTAAGATACTTGTACATCTCAGGATTTTCTACTATTGCCCCGATGTTTGCCATAGCTTTTTCAAAATCCTTTTCTACATCTACCCCACACACTTCAATACTACCCGATTCCAAATGAAGCATTCCTACAATCATCTTAATTGTTGTAGTCTTACCTGCACCGTTTGGTCCAAGAAATCCAAACACTTCTCCCGCCTTAAGTTCCATACTCAAATCTTTTATAATATGCTTTTTACCAAAACTTTTGTTAAGGTTTTGTATCTTAATTGCTGTTTCCATCATATCAGATCCCCTTCCTAAAAAGCTGAAATTCCGGAGATTTTCCACTCTCCGTTTTCTCTAAATAATACAACTGTTATCTCGCTACTATACCCCATCTCTCCGTCTTTTTCTTCATACTTACCTTGTTCATCTTCCTCTTTTGAGTCTTCATTTTCATACTCATCCGAATACCCGTCCTCATATAAAACGCCATCTATATAAGCCTCTTTCTCGCTGACATAATCCATATCTTCATACATATATTCCGAAAAACTTCCAAGTCCATATACTACAGTATCTATATTGCGATATGTTATATCAACATTCAAATCACCAGTAACAACTGCTCCATCCGGACCATATTGTTTGATTGTAAGAGTTCCTAACTCAAATTCTATACTTTTTATATACCCCTTGTTAGCCTTCATTTCTTTAAACATCTGTTCAATTTCATCGCTATACTGACCAATACCCTCAAATGGTTCTAAATAGGAATTAACTTCAGTCTTTGTCCAATATCTGTTGTACCCATCTAAAATCTCTTCCTTGTGTGTCTTCACCTTCTCATCTGACCATTCTTCCTCACCTGAAACAATCTCTTTAGGCGATGGTAATAAGTTCTCCATTTCGTCTGCAAAATCATAGACTGTCTTTGCTATCTCATCCTTTTCATTCTTAAATTGGACATCATCTATTATTATGTTAATAACAACAATAATAATAGCAATTGCCGCCAACCAAAGACCTCTGTTAGTTGTTTTCCAATTAACTTTTAAAGTCACCTTTAATACTTCCTTTCTTTATATATCTATAATCATACTCTAGCGAATTCTGATTAAGTACTACACATCAAATCTTAAGCAATATGAATATGCCTTATGTATTAAGGCACTATGTATTAAGGCACTATGTGTTACGCACTTAATATTTCATCAGCCTCGCACCAACTGTACTATGTCATATAGTACAGTTTACCGGTTAATATTAGCACCTTACAATGCTAGTGTCAACCTTTTTTCCATAAAAAGTTATTTCTTAATCATTTTCTAATTATTCACCCGTGCAATCTATCCTTCACTCACAATGTAAGTCCTGGCATCAAAAACCCCCTGTTGAGGCGCCTCCCAATGGTTAAAATTTAGTTCTAACTTTTTGGGGGCAGTTCTAACAGGGTGTATTCCATATATTCTCTTTTACCAAAGTATTCTCTGTTAAATCAACTAGCAAATCTCTGCTCCAGCTGGCATAGTCTTCTCTGGCACCATTAATGCAAGATTACCATCTGCATCTTCGGCGCATAAAAGCATGCCTTCTGATAAAACGCCTGCAAGTTTAGCAGGTTTGAGATTAACTAATACCATAACTTTCTTGCCGACCATTTCCTCAGGTGTGTAGTGAGCCTTAATTCCTGATACAATCTGTTTAACCTGACTACCGATACGAACCTGTGAACATAATAATTTCTTTGATTTTTCAACAGCCTTACATTCGATAATCTCGCCTACCTGAAACTGCATCTTCATAAAGTCATCATAAGCAATTTCATCTTTGGCTTCTATATCAATAACATCTGCGCTATCACTCTGGGCATTCTCCTCTACACCATTCACATTAGTCGCAGCACCACCTTTTACCGCTGCTTCCTTTGCCATCTCCGCTTCATATTCAGCAGCCTGAGCAGCCTTAATAACTTCAACCTTCTCCATGATTTCCTTAACATCTAATCTTGCAAATAAAATCTTAGGAGAATCTGTAACCTTATTGCCTGACTTGTACAATCCATATTCACTAAGTTCTTCTATAGTTCTTTCATCGGCATTTAACTGTGCTAAAATATTAGCTGAAGTCTCTGGCATAAATGACTTAAGAAGATTAGCGCCAATAGAGATACTCTCCACAAGATTATATAATACAGTAGAAAGTCTGTCCTGCTTGTCTTCTTCCTTAGCAAGTGCCCAAGGCATAGTCTCGTCAATGTACTTATTACATCTCTTAAATAATGTAAATATAGCTGAAATAGCATCTGCAACACGAAGCTTATCCATCTTCTCAGTAACGATTCCTACACAAGCCTTTGCCATTGACTTAAGTTCTTCATCAACTGGCTCTGCAACACCTATATCAGCCACAATTCCGTCAAAATACTTGTTAGACATTGAGATTGTTCTATTAACAAGGTTACCTAAAGTGTTGGCCAGGTCAGAATTCATTCTCTCAACCATAAGTTCCCATGTAATAACACCATCATTTTCAAATGGCATCTCGTGAAGAACGAAATATCTAACCGCATCAACGCCAAACAAACCTACAAGATCATCTGCGTAAATAACGTTTCCCTTAGACTTGCTCATCTTACCATCGCCTTGTAAAAGCCATGGATGTCCGAATATCTGCTTTGGAAGTGGTACATCAAGTGCCATAAGCATAATTGGCCAATAAATAGTATGGAATCTTAAGATATCTTTACCTATAAGATGAAGGTCTGCAGGCCAGAACTTGTTATATAATTCGTCATTGTCACCATCCACGTCATATCCAAGACCTGTGATGTAGTTACTTAACGCATCTACCCACACATAAACAACATGCTTGTCATCAAATGAAACCGGCACACCCCATTT
>JAFQMS010000016.1 GCA_017396145.1 Lachnospiraceae bacterium | reverse complement strand
TAAATCAAAAATATTTATATGAAATGACAATGTATTATCCAGATGAAATGGATGAGCAGGGAAATTATCATTACGGATATTTTGAAGCATACTTTACTGATGCAAAAAGAAAGGCTTTCTTCATTTATGATGAAGAAACTTTAGTGGGATTTGCTATGTTGAATCCGTATTCTTACATTGAACATCAACCAGATTACACAATGGCTGAGTTTACTATTTTTCCTGTATATCGGAGAAAGCATTATGCTATTGATGCAGCTGACTTAATTTTATCAGGCAACCGTGGAAAGTGGGAAATAAAATACAACGAGAAAAATATGGGGGCAAAAAAACTTTGGACAAGGGTTACTAAACCCTATGCGCCAGTTGTGTATCATATAAATGATGAAGAAACAGTTTTAGAGTTTACAAATTATTATTAGAAGTAAAGAGAAAAATGCTTGAAAGCGTAAAAGAACATTTGCCAAAGATTAATTTGGAAGATTTAGAGGGTAAAGGTGCTATTGATGGTTCAATATGATAAAACAATATGGAAGTACATAACTATGCCGGTAGGAACTAGTTTGATTCGTGTTTCTTCAGACGAATTTGAAGTAGATAATAATGACAAGGAAATATATTTGGAGAAGATGAAAAATGAGTAATGGATTTTTGCCGATTTCAAAAGAGGATATGGCTAGGGATAATATTTCCCAACTTGATTTTGTGTATGTAACAGGGGATGCCTATGTAGACCATCCTTCCTTTGGACATGCAATAATTGCAAGGGTCTTACAGTCTCACGGTTATAGCGTGGGAATCATTGCCCAACCAGACTGGAAGGATAAGGCTTCAATTAATGTCCTTGGTGAACCTCGCCTTGGATTCTTGGTATCTGCAGGTAATATGGATTCAATGGTGAATCATTATTCTGTTTCAAAAAAGAAAAGGACTACGGATGCTTATTCTCCAGGTGGAGTGATGGGTAAAAGACCTGATTACGCCACAGTAGTATATTGCAATCTCATTCGTCAAACATATAAAAATAAACCTATAATCATAGGTGGTATTGAAGCCTCACTTCGTCGATTGGCTCACTATGATTATTGGTCGGATAAATTAAAACGCTCCATACTTTTAGATTCAGGGGCAGACTTGATTTCCTATGGAATGGGAGAGAAAAGTATTGTAGAGATTGCAGACGCACTAAATAGTGGAATAGAAGTAAAAGATATTACATTTATTGATGGAACTGTATATAAGACCAGAGATAAAAGTATTATCTATGATGCAATAGAATTGCCTCATTTCGAAGCAATAAAAAAAGATAAGTTAGAGTTTGCGAAAAGTTTTTATATTCAGTATTGCAATACGGATCCATTTTCAGGCAAAAGATTATATGAGACTTATGATGGGAAAATGTTTGTGGTTCAAAATCCACCTGCCAAACCATTGTCTCAGAAGGAAATGGACGCAGTATATGCTTTGCCTTATATGAGAACATACCACCCTTCCTATGAAGCGGCAGGGGGAATTCCTGCAATAGAGGAAGTTAAGTTCTCGCTTATTAGTAACAGAGGATGTTTTGGTGGTTGTAGTTTTTGTGCTCTTACTTTCCATCAGGGAAGAATTATTCAGACTAGAAGTCACGAGTCTATATTAGCCGAGGCTAACAAAATGATATGGGAGCCTGATTTTAAAGGATACATTCATGATGTTGGTGGACCTACTGCTAATTTTAGAGCACCAGCCTGTGATAAGCAACTTACAAAAGGAGCATGTCCTAATAAGCAGTGTCTCTTCCCTAAACCATGTAAGAATCTGAAAGTTGACCACAAAGATTATTTGAAATTATTAAGAAAACTTAGAGAACTTCCTAATGTTAAGAAGGTATTTATTCGTTCAGGTATTAGATTTGACTATCTTATGTATGATAAAGACAGAACCTTCCTTAAAGAACTGTGTGAATACCATGTTAGTGGTCAGTTAAAGGTTGCTCCAGAGCATATATCAGACGCGGTGCTTCAAAAACTTGGAAAGCCAGAGGTATCAGTATATAATAGTTTTGTTAAGGCTTATAAGGGGATGAATGAGAAGATAGGTAAGAATCAGTTCCTGGTACCATACCTTATGTCATCCCATCCAGGTTCAACGCTAAAGGAAGCAATAGAATTAGCAGAGTATCTTAGGGATTTGGGATATATGCCGGAACAGGTTCAGGATTTTTATCCTACTCCTTCAACCATATCAACATGTATGTACTATACTGGAGTGGACCCAAGAGATATGAAGCCGGTGTATGTGTCTACCAATCCACATGAGAAGGCTATGCAACGCGCCCTAATTCAGTACCGTAATCCAAAGAATTATGACCTAGTAGTAGAAGCCTTGACTAAAGCAGGAAGAACAGATTTGATTGGATTTGATAAGAAATGTCTGGTTCGTCCTAGAAAGATGTCTGGGGAAAAGAATGGGAATTATGGAGAAAAGAAAGGGAAAATAGTTGGTAAGAGTGGAGGCAAGAACGCCAAGAATAACTCGGGTAAGACTGGCGAAAAATCTGGTGGAAAGCCTATTAAGAAAAAGACAATTCGAAATGTGCATAAGAAAAAGTAATGATATTATTACAAGAATAGATGATTAGTTTGCCATATTATCAAAAGAATTGGTATTGCATTCGCCATATAATGTGCTATAAAAGAATGTAAGGATATATATTTAGAATTAGAAAGGAATATGGTAATAATATATGAATAGGTATAACGGAAAAATAAATATTTTACATCTAATAGAAGGTGCAAAGCAGGCAAAGGGTTTAACGGTTATAATAGATGTGTTTAGAGCATTTTCCTTAGAATGTTATCTTTATGATATGAAGGTTAAAGGAATTAGACCTGTGGGAAGTCTTGAAGATGCGTTAACTCTTGGCGAATACTATAAGGATAAGGGAGAGGAATGTGTTCTTATTGGGGAGCGTGGTGGCGCAAAATGTGAAGGTTTCGATTACGGGAATTCTCCATCAACAATAGAGGAACTAGATGTTAAAGATAAGATGATTATTCATACAACTAGCGCGGGAACCCAGGGAATAGTTAATGCCACAGGTGCAAGCCAGATTATCACAGGAAGCCTTGTTAATGCTAAAGCAGTTGCAGAATATATAATTAAAAAACAACCTGATACAGTGTCCTTAGTGTGTATGGGGAATGCTGGTATTAGTATAGGATTAGAAGATGAGTTGTGTGCCCATTATATAAAGAGTATTTTGGAGGGCAAGGAGATGGAGGACATTAAAAATCGGGTGGAGCAGTTGCAAATTGAAGGTGGAGAGCGTTTCTTTGATGCAGATAGACAAGACATATATCCAGAGAAGGATTTCTGGATGTGCACACAGTATAATAGATTTCCGTTTGTTATAGAGGCTTATAAAGATGAGATGGGGTATGTCACTAGAATTGTTAGGATGTAGTGTTTGCCGCACAAACCTAATAATATTTATAATTAAAATGTGAAAACTGAAGGAATTGGCATAGTAATAGATTATGCTTAACACGGAAAGGAGGAACAGTATGACTACAGAACAGTTTTTAGAAATTATGAAACAAGACAAAGGATATATTGCAAAACATGATGAATGCATGGATATTTCACAGATAAAAGCAAAGAAACTAATTTATCAATATAACAATACAGCACCAGATGAGATGGATAAAAGACAAGGTATTCTTAGAGAACTGTTTGAAAATCCACATTCAAATGTCCTTATTGAACCACCATTTCACTGTGATTATGGGTTTAATATTCATTTTGAAGGCTTTGCGTTTATGAATTATAATTGCACAATATTAGATACTTCGCCTGTGTACATAGGAGAAAACGTGTTCATTGCCCCGGGAGTGTGTATTGCTTGTGCAGGGCACGGAGTTCACCCTAGTGAAAGAAAGATATATCAGACATCTAAACCAATTCATATTGGTAAGAATGTGTGGATAGGAGCGGGTGTGGTAATCCTTCCAGGTGTACATATTGGAGATGGCTCCATCATTGGCGCAGGAAGCGTTGTAAACAAAGACATTCCACAAGGTGTTATTGCAGCTGGGAACCCTTGCAAAGTAATAAGAAATATTACTGATGATGATATTGTGGATATGGAGCAGGAAATTAGGCAAATATAATTAAATTGAAAGGATTCATTAAGATGAATAGAATAGCACTGGCAATACTTAAGAACTTTTACAGATTTCCTTGGGCGTATGGTAAACTTTGCCGTTACGCCAAGAATACAGACAGATATCCCGAACAGGAAAAATATGACCATATTCAATATATGATGAAGAAACTTGTAAAGGACGGAAATATTGATTTGCAGGTATATGGTAAGGAGAGTTTGCCGGATGAAGATGGATTTATGTTCTATGGTAACCATCAGGGACTTTTTGATATCGTAGCTTTGGTTGCTGCTTATGACAGACCATTTGCAGGGGTATTTAAGAAAGAACTTAAAAACATTCCATTGCTTAAACAGATTGTGGCTTGTACAGGGTCTCATGCAATGGATAGAGAAGATGTAAGACAGTCTATGAAGGTTATCATGAAAGTTACTGAAGAAGTTAAGGGCGGAAAGACTATTGCCATATTCCCTGAGGGAACAAGAAGTAGAAATGGTAATGAGATGTTGGAGTTTCATAGCGGAAGTTTTAAGTGTGCTCTAAAGTCAAAGTGTAAGATTGTGCCTTTGGCGTACGTGGATTCCTATAAAGTACTTGACCAAAAGGGAAGTAAGCCAGTGTCGGTTCAACTTCATTTCTTACCGGTAATAGAATATGATGAATATAAGGATATGAACACTAAAGAGTTGGCAAACTTAGTACATAAGAGAATAGAGGATAAGATTAAAGAGGTGACCCAACAATGAAAATAGCCTTGGATAGGGCATGGTACAGATTCTAAAGGAATTGCCATAGGGCAATATGCAAGATACAGTTCGAGATAAAAGGAGTAAGAATACTGTTCTTACTCCTTTCTTGTTTTTCTATAGCCATTATGTTAAAATATAGTAGTTTACATGTAGGGAAACAGGTGTAAATCCTGTACGAGCCCGTCGCCGTGAAGTACCATAAGTATTTCTAATCTTATCAAAAGCCACATTTTGAGAAAGGTCCATTGGTTAATCTGAGAAGGACGATTAGAAGTAGTACTAAGTCGAAATATCTAGATGTAAGCAACCAGACATATACGCTGCGGGGTACCAGCGTGTCAGGAATAAGAAAATATAATTTAATCAAAAGGAGACAACAATATGAAGTTGAAATTAAGTAATAAGAGATTAATTTCATTACTCCTTGTTATGATGCTTACTGTGGCTATGGCATTGACAGGTTGTGGTGAAAAAAAAGACGGTGAAAGTACTAAAGCAACCCAGAGTGCAAAAAGCACCAAAGACCCACAGAGTACTCAGTCAGTAGAGGCCAATGTGTTGGGTGAGGGTAACACTAAGTTTGAATTGGTTGTTGTAGATAAGGAAGGCAGCGAAAGCAGTTATATTATCAAGACAGATAAAAAGACAGTGGGGGAAGCTTTAGTAGAACTTGATATAATTGAAGGGGAAGATGGACCGTATGGACTTTTTATTAAAAAAGTGAATGGAATCACTGCAGATTATGATCAGGACAAAACCTATTGGGCTTTCTATATTGATGGTGAGTATGCAACCACAGGAGCAGATCAAACAGATATAGAAGAAGGTGTTACGTATACCCTCAAGGTTGAGAAATAACAGGTAGGGTTATGAAATTAAAGACAAGAGAAATAGTAGTATTTGCAATGCTTGGAGCAATAATGTACATTTCTAAGATTGTTATGGATTTTGCTCCTAACATACATTTGCTTGGAACATTTATTGTAGCATTTACTGTGAAGTATAGATGGAAAGCTTTATATCCAATATATGTATTTGTGCTAATAACAGGATTGTTAAATGGGTTTTCTTCATGGTGGATTCCCTATCTATATATATGGACGCTTCTTTGGGGAATCACAATGTTATTACCAAAGAAGATGTCACAAAAGATAAAACCTATTGTTTATATGGTAGTGTGTGCGTCTCATGGTTTTTTGTATGGAATCTTGTATGCACCTTCTCAGGCAATCATATATGGACTTAGTTTTGATGGTATGATTGCTTGGATAGTAGCGGGGCTACCTTTTGATATGATTCATGGAATTAGTAATCTTTTTTGTGGAATTTTGATTATGCCATTGGTCAACTTACTAAACAGGATAGAAAGAATTGAGATATAAGCGAAAAAAAGATGACAGGAGATGAAGATATGGGAGTAGCATTTGCGTTATTTTTGATACCTTTTATTATGCTTTTTATGGCAATAGAATTTATCATAAATATGGCATATTGGATTTTGGTGGTAGCGATGATTGCAGGTGGAATGCTAGTTGCCAATGCTGGGGCGATAGTTTGGGTAACAAGTAATATTGTAGGTAAGAAGTATAACAAATCATGTAAACCTGGAAGAATTTCAGGTGTAATCATTATGGTATTAGGTGTGGTGATAAGTGTTTTAGGTTTGCTAGCGCTAATACTTAGTTTGTAGTATGTAAAAGGAAATGTTATGAAAGTTTTTATTTCTCACTCATCGGTTAACTCAATACAAGCAAATGAATTTTGTAATGCAATAGAAAGCAGGGGGCATGAATGTTTCATTGCCCCTAGAAATATTAGAACAGGATATGAATATGCAGCGGAGATTATCAATGGAATAGATTCTAGTGATGTTGTTTTGCTGTTATTATCCAATGAAGCTAATGAATCCCAACATGTTTTAAGGGAGGTTGAAAGAAGTGTAAGTAGAAGAATTCCTATAGTTGTTTATAAACTAGAAGATGTGGTTTTAAATAAATCTTTGGAGTACTTTTTGATGACTCCACAGTGGTTTTATAGTACAGAAAAAAGAGATTGGGACGCCATAGTTGCATCTATGGTGGAACTTGCAAAAGGGAAAAAAGAACAGATTAATTCGGACACCTATAATGCTGGAAAAGGTGATGATACGTCCAAAGACCATGTAACTGTGCGAAAAAGAACCAAGTTACCGGTCTTGGTTGGTGTGGTTGCTGTTACGATACTGATTGTAGGCATTGGGTTAATATACAGACAGAAAACATCTGAGAATACTGGTAGTAAAGAGTATAGCGATAGTCATGACAAAACATATGCAGATGTAAAACTGGGGGACACCATTGTTTTAGGTGAATACTATAGTGAACCTATAGAATGGAGAGTTATTAAAGTTTCAGAAGATAAGAAAAGGGCAATAGTAGTTGCGGATAAAATACTAACTATGAAAGCATATGATGCTGCCGAAGGAGGAGCCTTTAATCTTCATGATGGTAAAGAGTATTGGAATGTTAAATCGGCAGAATTAGATGTTGAGATTCAAAAACTAGTTCGCGGTAATAATTCATGGGAGTTGTCAAATATCAGAACATGGCTTAATTCAGATAAGGAAAGTGTTATTTACAAGGATCAAATTCCATGTGATGAAGCTATGTCTGAGAAGAATAATGGCTATAATTCTGAAGCGGGTTTTTTAAGATACTTTAGTGAGAAAGAAAAAGCGGCAATAATAGTTACAAAAGTTACAACAGGTAATGTGGTAACTGAAGATAAAGTATTTCTTTTGTCAAGGGAAGAACTTAAATGGCTAGAAACTGCCAATGTTGATATATATGCAGTTCCTACAACTTTAGCAAGACAGTTCTGTGAAAGTAATTGGTATACATGTCAAATAAATGATTATAATGTATATAATCATTATTGGTGGCTTAGAGATGCTGATGAAACAACAGCATGTAATGGATATGTTGTTTGTCCGAGTTTTTGCAGTAAACTTATTATCTCTGATGCTGTAGGGCTGGAGGGTAATGGAATAAGACCGGCAATGACAATAGATTTAAGCAAAGTAAGAATTAAAGAATGAAAATGATAAATACAAGGTTAAACATGAAAGGAGTAGTTAAACATGCGCAAAACGAAAATAATATGTACAATTGGTCCAGCTAGCGATAACGAGGAAACCTTAACGCAAATGTGCCTTGCAGGTATGAATGTGGCTAGACTTAATTTTTCTCATGGAGATCACGAGGAACATCAAGAAAAGATAGATTTAATAAAAAGAGTTAGGGAAAAATTAGATTTGCCAATAGCCATAATGCTGGATACAAAAGGTCCGGAGTACAGAATTAAAACATTTGCTAATAAAAAAGTAATGCTTAACGATGGTGATACATTTACCTTCACTACGGATGATGTTGTGGGAGATGAAACAAAAGTATCTGTAACTTACAAAAATCTTATTAAAGACTTAAAGATAGGTGATAGAATTTTAGTTAATAATGGGCTTGTAGTATTTGAGGTTGAAAAACTTGAAGGAAATGATGCTGTATGTAAGACAGTCATTGGTGGTGAGTTGTCTGATAGAAAGAGTATGAATTTCCCTAATAAGGTTATGACTAATGAATACTTAAGCGAACAGGATAAGGGTGACCTTTTATTTGGAATTAAGAATGGTGTGGATTTTGTAGCAGCATCTTTTGTGTCTACTGGAGAAGATATGAAGGTACTTAGAGATTTTCTTGATGAGAACGGTGGTTCCGACATTGATGTTATTGCAAAGATTGAAAATCGTTCAGGAGTTAATCATATTGATGACATATGTCAGTATGCTAATGGCATAATGATTGCAAGAGGAGACCTTGGGGTGGAGATTCCATTCATGGAAGTTCCATCGGTTCAAAAATATCTGATTAATAAATGTCGTCTTCTAGGTAAAAGAGTTATTACAGCAACAGAAATGCTAGAATCAATGATTCATAACCCAAGACCTACCAGAGCAGAGATATCAGACGTGGCAAATGCGGTTTATGATGGAACAAGTGCAGTAATGCTCTCAGGAGAATCAGCAGCGGGTAAGTATCCTGTGGCAGCAGTTAAAAATATGGCTGAAATTGCAGAGTTTACAGAGAAAAATATTAATTATTATGAATGGTTCAAGACTAAGGAATTTAAGATTAATTCAAATATTGATGCCGTGTCCCATGCAACATGTGCTATGGCGGTGGATATTAAGGCTAAGGCTATTGTTGTAAGTTCCATAAGTGGTAGAACTGCAAGAATGGTAAGCCGTTTTAGATGTCCAATAGATATTGTAGGTATGACAACTTCTAAAAAAGTGTGGAGAAAACTTAACTTAAGTTGGGGTGTAACACCTGTTTTAAGTGAGGAGTTTAATTCTGTAGAAGTAATGCTATACCATGCCTTGAGACAGGCAAAAGAAGTGTTTAAACTTGAAAAGGGAGACAATGTTGTACTTACAGGTGGACAGGTTAATGGTAAAACAGGTAACACGAACACTATAAAAGTCGAGTCTATATAAGGATATTAAACAATTAATTCAATAACAAAGACGGCAACACAACTCATGGCGGAAACCTTAATAAGGCTTCCGCCTTTTATAGCCACAGCTATTGCAACCACGAATCCAAAAAGAGCGGATAATGTGCTTTTAGTAGCCGACAATATGGCAGGAAAAGTCATAACTGAAAGTGTTACATAAGGGACATAGTATAAAAAAGAACGAATAAAAGGACTTTTAATTTCTTTTCGTATTAGTGTTAGAGGAAGTACTCTTATTAAATAGGTTACTGTTGCCATAACCAGAATGTATATGTAAATATTTCCTGACATGATATTAGTTTCCTTTCGATTTGTACATAGTGCATATATTTGTCGTGGTGTTTTATGAGTTTTCGCTGGTTGACTCATCTACCGGAAAAAGTTTTGCCCAAATTCCAGCAATTAATAAGGTTAAGATAATGATTTTAAAACCTGAAGATATGCTACTTAGAAGAGGGAGTATGTTAAATACCAGACTAAGTATCATAGAAACAATAACTAGTCCTAAAATAATCCTACTTTTTTTTGCAGGTGGAATGATTATTGCAATAAACATTCCATAAAGAGCAACACCCAAAGCGCTAAGTATATTGGCAGGTAAAATGCTGCCTGAAAGAGCACCTAGAAAAGTTCCTAAGGTCCATCCGGGAACAGCTACGCTAATTGCTCCAAAAGCATAATAAGGACTTAAAACACCCTGTGACATCGTACATATTCCAAATATTTCATCAGTGTTGCCATACGCAACCATAAGTCTGTGGGAAATGCTTGTTTTGTTACTAAACTTCTGAGACAGAGCGCAGGACATAAGGCAGTATCTTAGATTAACAATTAGTTGAGTAAATGCCATCTCAATATAGGAAGAACCTGCGGTAATTACTGTTAAACCTGCAAACTGGCCGGCACTTGTAACATTGGTGGCTGACAGTATGACAGCCTGTAGTATGGAAAGACCAGCTATTTTAGCCATAATACCAAATGTAAAAGATACTGCTAAATATCCGAGAGCAATGGGTATACCATCTTTCATTCCTTTTTTATATAAATTTTTCTTGGACATATCTAACCTTCCGTGTTATCATTAATTTCATTAAATATTATAAACAAAACAAAATTAATATCAATAAGTAAATTATTATTGAGGATTTTGAGCAAATTAATAAAGGGCAAATAAGAATAGAAAAGGAAGTATATTATGCGTGGATTAGTATTAGAAGGTGGTACATTTAGACCTATATTTTCTGCGGGAGTTATGGATGCAATGCTTGAGGCAGGTGTTGAGTTTGATTATGTTATAGGAGTTTCAGCAGGAATAACCAATGGAGTTTCTTTTGTTTCTAAGCAAAAGAAGAGAAACTATAATGTTTTAGTTAATTTAAGGCATGATAAAAGATATATTGGATTAAGAAACTATATTTCTGATAAAAGTTTGTTTGGAATAAGATTTGCATATGAAGAGTTACCCACAAAGATATATCCTTTTGATTGGGAGACATATTATAAAAATCCTATGCAGGTAAGGATAGGTGTAACTGATGCAAAAACAGGTAAACCCAGATATCTTGATGGAAAGAAAATGGATAAAAAGTGTAATATGCTAAAGGCAACATGTGCCCTACCAATGATATTTCCGGTTATCAAAATAGGTGAAGAGGAATACTATGATGGTGGTATTGCTGATTCCATTCCTGCAGCTAAAGCATTAGAGGACGGGTGCGATAAACTTGTCATAGTTCTCACAAGACCTAAAGGATATAAAAAGAAGTTATCTAAGGCTAACATTGTGGCTGCAAGAGCTCTACGAAAAAAGTATCCAAAACTAAGTGAAGCAATATTGAACAGACCGAAGATGTATAATGAACAGGTGAGATATTGCGAACAACTTGAAAAAGAAGGAAAAGCAGTAATACTAAGACCTGGAAGGGCATATCAGATAGAGTCTTTTGAAAAAGATATAGATAAGATAAAGTTGATATATAATCATGGTTATATGTTGGCAAAGAAAAAGATAGCAGATGGTTTAATACACTTTTAAATGGAGGATTGTTATGATACTTAGACCTTATAAAGATGTTGATGCTAATGAGATTAGTAAATGGATAGTGGATGAAAAAGCCTTTTATCAGTGGTCTGCCCAAACTATGGGTGAGGCGCCGCTTACAGCTCAAAAACTTATAGAACACTACAACAAGAAAAAAGATGATACGAACTTTTATGTGTTCTGTGCATGTAATGATGAAGGCAAACTGGTAGGGCAATTAATAATGAGGTTTTTAGGGGATGATAGAGAAACTGTCAGGTTGGGGTATATAATAGTTGATACTAGTATTCGTGGAAAAGGGTATGGAAAACAGATGTTAGAACTTGCAAAAACCTACGCGAAACAGTGTCTAAAGGCAAAAAGAGTTACTTTAGGTGTATTTGAAAACAATCCGGCTGCACTTCATTGTTATGAGGCATCCGGATTTGTAAGAGACGGTAAGATATCTACATACACCATTAAAGGTGAAGAGTGGAAATGTATTGAGATGGTAAGTGAACTTTAATAATCATCTAAAAAATTGTGCCATACACCATCTTTTTTATATCCTGTAATCTTGTTAAGGTTAACATTAGACACACTGTTAAATATATTCATATCAATGGAACTGTGGTTTTCTTTTAATTTGGCAAGAAGTTCTTTTATCTCCTGACGTTTTGAAGGATTAACCACATCTGCGCTGTCTTTGCTTTGGGCTATAGCCTCTGTAAATCTGCAGGCACATTGAATGAATCTTAAATTATTGTAATCACGCCAAAGTTTTATGGCATCTTCTTTAATCAGATACATTGGACGAATCAATTCCATTCCTTCAAAGTTCTGGCTGTGAAGCTTTGGCATCATTGTTTCAATTTGGCTTCCATAGAACATTCCAATGAGAATGGTTTCCACTACATCATCAAAGTGATGACCTAAAGCAATTTTGTTACAACCTAATTCCTTGGCTTTGTTGTATAGGCAGCCTCTACGCATTCTGGCGCATAAATAACAAGGATTGCCACCTACAGTTGTTACTACGTCAAATATATCGGAATTAAACACTGTTAGAGGAATTCCAAGTATTTTAGCGTTGTGCAATATCAATTGCCAGTTTTCTTCGTTATATCCGGGATTCATAATGATAAATTCTAATTCAAAGTTATTCTTGCCATGGCGTTTCATTTCTTGTAATAGTTTTGCCATAAGCATTGAATCTTTACCACCGGAAATACATACGGCTATCTTGTCACCATCCACAATTAACTTATAGTCGTTTACGGCTTTAGTAAAGCGACGCCATATGGATTTGCGATATCTTTTTATTATGCTTCGCTCTATGTTTAGGGTGGTGTTCTTCAATTCCTCATCCGTTAAATATGTAGCAGTATCTGTATTAAGGTTTATGTTGCCTTGGGATGAATTCATTGTTGTTCTCCGTTATTATCAATTAAGTCTGTTATCATTTCATGTATATCTGTTTTTTCTTTACCCGTAGCAAATGCAAGTTCTGAATAAAGGCTATTCTCGGCCAATTTAAAATAATGCTCATCAATTGCAAAACTCTTTTTTCCTTGCTCGATACGAAGTTTTTTTCTTGTACACATGCTTTTGAGTATGCCTACCAAGGACTGCGGATCGCAATTTTTAATTGCTTCTTTATATTTAAGTTCTCGAATCTTCTCATTTTCAAATATGGGTTCTGGAATGCTGGGAATAGAATGTATTATATCCCATGCTTTTGTCTCATCAATAACATATCTTAGTACATTTGCTGCAGTATCAACTGGAACAAAAAGTCGACTACTTTTTTCGTCTAGAGGTAGAATTACATAGTATGGTATAAGATTACCATCGTCAAGTAAATCTAGTTCAGTTATTTCCTCAATTTTGCATATGCCACTATTGGCTTTTACTACAAACTCACCAATTTTAAACATAAGTCACTCCGTTTCTAAGGATAATTCCTTATAAATTTACGCGGGAATTGTTAACGAAAATACAATGCAATTATATCATAGTAGTGCTAAAAATTCAAGAAAATCAAAAGGAGAAATGTAATAATTGTGCTTTATAATTAGTAGAATTTATAGAAGATAACTAAGTGGAGATAGCAATGGAATATAAGAAAAAAAGTATTATGTACATAGTAGGGATGGTAATTCTAGTATTGGGACTAATAACTATAATTGCCTATGGAGCAACATCCTCAAAACTGAGCAAAACTACCATGGCATCTTATAATGTAACACAAAACAAACTTTTACCAATATATTGTGTGGAAACTGATAAAAAAGAGGTGGCGCTAAGTTTTGATGCGGCATGGGGTAATGAGGATTTGCGAAATATTTTGAAAATATTAGAGGATAATGATGTTAAAGCAACGTTTTTTATGACAGGAGGATGGGTAGAAGCGTATCCGGAGGATGTAAAAGCAATTAAAGAAGCCGGTCATGATTTGGGTAATCATAGTGAAAACCATAAACAGATGTCTACTTTGAGCAAAAATGAATGTGTCGAGGAAATCAAAAAGACACACAATAAAGTTAAAGACTTAACTGGGTATGATATGTTTCTTTTTAGACCGCCTTATGGAGATTATAATGATACTCTTATTAGGACAGCAGAAGATGAAGGTTATTATTGTATACAGTGGGATGTGGACAGTCTGGATTGGAAAGATTATGGGGTGGAGGCTATAGTACAGACCGTATGTGAGCATAAGCATCTGGGAGGTGGCTCCATTATTCTAATGCACAACGGCGCAAAATATACAGTTGATGCGCTAGATACTATAATTAAATCCTTGAAAGCGAAAGGATATGAATTGGTACCTATATCTCAATTAATAATGACAAAAGATTATAAGATGGATCATGAAGGCAGACAGATAAGCATTGGTAATAAAGATTTGGTTCAATAAATATAATTGACATATTTTTTTTAAAGATTATTATAAGAAGTAAAGATGTAGGATAACATCGTGATAAAACAAATCTTATTAAGGATGTGAAGAGTATGAAAAAGACACTGATTGTTGTGGATATGCAGTATGATTTTATTAATGGAGCACTAGGAAGTGAAGAGGCGCAAAGTATAGTTGCTAATGTTAAAAAGAAGATAGATGAGTATAGAGAGTGTGGAGAGGAGATTATTTTTACAAGGGACACTCATAAAGTAAATTATCTTAACACTAATGAAGGAAAGTATCTTCCGGTAGAGCACTGTATAGAAGGTACAAAAGGATGGGAGATATATGAGGGATTATATAAAGAAGGGGATAAATGTATTGATAAACCTACTTTCGGATACCTTAATTGGAGAGATTATGATTTGCAGGAGGTGGAGTTGGTAGGGCTGTGTACTGATATCTGCGTAGTATCAAATGCGTTGATTATTAAGGCTTTATATCCGGAGATTAAGGTTAGTGTTGATGCAAGTTGTTGTGCAGGAGTAAGCATAGAAAGCCATCAGGCAGCACTTCTTACTATGAAGATGTGTCAGGTGGAGATTACTGGACAATAAAAGTGTCATATTATTTAATGACAAAATGCAAACAAAATGCAATGGAAAGAATAGGTGTAAATTATGTACGAATTTGATGCATTAAAAGTTAAAGATGAGTGTGTAAACTGGATTAAAGAGTTTTTTGAAAAAAACGGTCCTGATTGCAATGCTGTAGTTGGAATATCCGGCGGCAAGGACAGTTCGGTGGTTGCCGCATTATGTGTTGAAGCACTAGGTAAAGAAAGAGTGATAGGTGTGCTGATGCCTTGTGGTGTTCAGGCAGATATTGATATGTCAAAACTTTTAGTGGAATTCCTTGGAATAAAAAACTATACAGTTAATGTTGAAAATGCGGTTAAAGGAGTTATGGAAGAACTTGAAGGTTTAGAAGACTTAACAATAACTCCCCAAAGTAAAATGAATCTTCCGCCAAGAATAAGAATGTCTACATTATATGCTATTAGCCAATGTGTTAATGGTAGAGTTGCTAACACATGTAATCTGTCGGAGGACTGGGTAGGATACTCTACAAGATATGGTGATTCAGTGGGGGATTTTAGCCCACTTTCACGTCTGACTGTTGCAGAAGTTAAAGCCATTGGGAGAGTGCTAGGATTACCTGAGAGTTTGGTTGATAAAGTGCCTATTGATGGACTGTGTGGGAAGACGGATGAGGACAATCTAGGGTTTTCATATGCTACATTAGACAGATATATTAGGGAGGGAATATGTGAGGATGAGGAAACTAAGAAAAGGATAGACAGCATGCATAAGCGTAACTTGTTTAAGTTAGAACTTATGCCATGCTTTGAGATAGATTCCTTGAAGACGTTGGCGAATTAGTTATGCCGGTATTTGCTTAGTTAAATGTAACATTTACAACAACTATTTCACAACTGCTGCCGATTCTAAGAGGCGGACCCCAGTATCCTAATCCAGAAGACACTATGGCTTTGAACCCCCCTTTTTCGTATAAGCCGTAGTCACATTCGTAGGTTATATTGGTTAATATATTTGCAGGAAACAATTGACCCAGATGGGTGTGTCCTGCTAGAAGTAATGAAACATTATTATCTATTGCTTCCCCAAAACGTTGCGGGCGATGGTCGAGAAGAATTATAGGGGTGTCTTTAGAGGCACCCTTTAGTATGTCTGATAAATCCATGCAGGAATAATTGCTTTCATCCATTGAAGGAGAGGCGTCTTTTCTTCCAACAAGATAGAATGAATTGTCTATTAATACATATTCGTCATGTAATATGGTTATATTGGATTTTTCAAAAAAATCCTTAGCATTACCAGTGATATTGCCATAGGAGTCAATAATTCCGTAAGTATCATGGTTGCCAAGACAGGAATAAGTTCCGTATGTTGAATTGATTTTAGAAAACTCTTTTGCAATTTCGTCTAAATCATTCACATCGAAAATAGAGTCGTTAAAAATATCTCCACAAAAGCAAACAAGGTCGGGGTTTGTTTCGTTAATCTTGGCTACCCACTTTTTGGCGTCCACAAGACCTAATTGCTTCCCTAAATGTGTGTCTGAAACCATGGTAATCTTTATATCTTTAGAATTGTTTTTGGTAGCAGTATCAATAGTGACATTATAGTCCGCAATTCGAATTATTTTGGCATAAATTGCACCTGTTACAAGAAGGAGCAAACAACATGCCACAGAAATGATATATGTCTTTCGCGTAAAAGATTCTGTTACAAACTGTTTGCGTTTCCAGGTGGATATAATAAGCATGATTCCCAGAAATAAATCACTTAGAAAACAAAATAATAAAAAATAAAAATAAAAGCCCCATAGCAGACAACCAATGTTTTGTATTGTTGTACCAAATCGCTCTGTAAATCCTAAAAATATTGATAAAGATAACACAAAATAAATTCCGAAGAAAAATATTTTCCTTGTCAGAGTGATGTTTTTCTTGGAATTAGGAATAATTATTTGCCTAATATGATGCCCAGTATAAAGACAGGTTAAAATGTATATCACAACTGTTATAGAATAAAAGGAATGATGCATATATTTATCTCCGTTTCATGGTGTTATTTTGCTTGATAAGTTTGGATTTCTTTAGTATAATTAACCATATGTAGGCAAATTATACTATATATTTATGCGAAAAGAAAGAAATTCGAAGGAAAAGAGGCAGGTATGCAGGGCTTAGACGCAAGATTGATTAATCCGTTTTTAGAAGCATGTGTCGGTGTCATAGGAATGGTTGCACAAACTCAACTAAAAGTAGTGGGTCCGAAGATTGCAAATAGTATGACTCAGGGACATTTAGCTATAAAAGTTGGTGTGGTAGGGGAACTGAATGGAGAGGTTACCTTTGAGATATCGCCGGATAATGCTAAAGATATTGCAAGTAAGATGATGTGTGGAATGCCCGTAGAGGCTTTAGATGAGATGGCATGTTCTGCGCTTAGTGAATTGGGGAATATGGTTGCAGGTAATGCAGCAACTATTTTTTCTTCAATGGATATTTTGATTGATATAACAACACCAAGGCTGATTGCTGAATTGTCAGCAGCAGATGCAACTATTAATAAAGGCTTGGTTGTACCATTGAGCTACAATGAACAAGAGTATATGAAAGTGTATATTAATATATAATACTTGAATGCGGTGGAATACTAGATATGATTGAGAATACATCAGGCAAGCAGATTAAAAATCTGATTGCCCTAATTAATAAAAGAAAGACAAGAAATGAACAGGGACTTTTTGTGGCAGAGGGGGTCAGAATACTAAGCGAGGCTTTTGTTGATAAGATTGACAGGATATATGTAAGTGAAACCTTCCTTAGTAATTGGCAGAAAGAAGAGTATTACGAAAGAATCAAGAATATTCTGGATACAAAGGGGTATGAGATATTGGCTGACAAAGTATTTGACCAGATTGCCGATACAAAAACACCTCAAGGAATAATGGCGGTTCTTAAGATGCCCCAGTACCACATTGAAAACTTGATTGAAAAGTCAGGAGATGTACTGTTTTTAGATGATGTAAGAGATCCGGGAAATTTAGGGACCATTATCAGAACTGCAGAGGGAGCAGGGTTTGATTTTATAGTTATGAGTAAAGGATGCGTTGATATATATAATCCTAAAGTAATAAGGGCTACTATGGGGGCTATATATAGATTGCCCTTTGTGTATGTAGATGATTTGTGTGAAACGATTAATGTGTTTGTAAAGGATGAGTGGGAGATATATGCTGCCCATCTTTTAGGTAAGGAAGACTATTGCAGCATTAATTATGGTGAGAAAACCGGTATAATTATTGGAAATGAAGCAAATGGTATTAGTGAGAAAGTATCACAGTGCGCAACGAGTCTTGTTAGAATTCCAATGGAAGGAAAAGTGGAATCTCTAAATGCAGCTGTTGCGGCTGCTATTATGATGTATGAAGTTCACAGACAAAAAAATAAAACTCTCTAATCAAATTCTAATTTGTAATTACAGTTAGAAAGGTTTACAATTAATTAAGAAAGAGAAGATTATATCTGTGAATGGAGGAATATGTATGTTTAATGCAATTTGTTGGCTGATAGCTATGGTTGTTTTATTGTTGTTTGAACTGGCAACTGTTGCGCTTACAACAATTTGGTTTGCAGCAGGAGCATTGGTGGCTAGTATAGTATCACTTTTTTGTGATAAGTTGATAGTTCAGGTTCTTGTGTTTATATTTGTCTCTATTGGAATTTTAGTATTGCTCAGACCTTCTATGGTAAGGAAGTTCAACGAGAAGACAAACAAAACTAATATTGACGAATGGATTGGTAAAAGAGTCAGAATAATTGAAAAAGTAGATAATAATGCAGCTACAGGCTGTGCAGTATTGAATGGGCAGGAATGGACAGCGAGAGCCCAGGATGATAGCGTAACTTTTGATGTTGGTGATATGGCAACAATCGCTAACATTTCTGGAGTTAAATTAATATTAACAAAATAGTATTTTAAAGGAGGATGTGTAATGGAATATGTACCTATAGTCATATTGATTATTGGAGTGGTTTTAGCAGCATCATGTATAAAAATCGTTCCACAGGCACAAGCGTATATTGTAGAAAGGTTAGGAGCTTATCAGGCAACATGGTCAGTAGGTTTTCATTGGAAATGGCCTATTATCGATAATGTGGCAAGAAAAATTGTGCTTAAAGAGCAGGTAATTGATTTCCCACCACAGCCTGTTATCACAAAGGATAATGTTACAATGAGAATTGATACAGTTATCTTTTTCCAGATAACAGATCCAAGACTCTTCACATATGGTGTTGAGAATCCATTAATGGCTATTGAGAATCTTACAGCAACAACTCTTCGTAACATTATTGGTGAACTTGAACTTGACCAAACTCTTACATCAAGAGAGATTATTAATACCAGAATGAGATCTGAATTAGATCTTGCCACTGATCCATGGGGTATTAAGATTAACAGAGTGGAATTAAAGGATATTATTCCACCTCCAGCAATTAAAGATTCTATGGAGAAGCAGATGAAGGCTGAGCGTGAAAGAAGAGAGACTATTCTTGTTGCAGAAGGTGAGAAGAAGTCGGCGATTCTTAGAGCGGAAGGTAAGAAAGCAGCATTAGTTCTTGAAGCTGAAGCAGAAAAGGAAGCTGCAATTCTTAGAGCTGAGGCTGTAAAAGAAGCAACAATCAGAGAAGCAGAAGGTAAGGCAGAGGCTATTAAAGCTATTCAACTTGCTAACGCAGAAGGTATTAGATACATTAATGAGTCTAATCCAAGTAACGAAGCTATTCAACTTAAGAGTCTTGAAACGTTCCAGAAGGCTTGTGATGGTCAGGCAACGAAAATTATTATTCCATCTGACTTACAGTCAGTAGCTGGACTTGTTACAGGAATTACTGAGGTTGCTAAGAAGTAATCAGACATAAGTAAATTATTATATTAAAGATTAATAAAGCAGGATGTACATGGTGCATTCTGCTTTACTTATTTACCAAAACGTGCTATAATGAAGTGCTCTCTAGCGATTTATCAACCATAGAACTTAAATGGAGGCAATATGATTAACAATAGTAAAGTTAAACTAATGACAAAACTTGCCGTATATGAAAAAAAACATAAAGAGGATATAGAGATTTCAAAGTATTCCAAGTCGGATTATGTAAGACTGAATCTTATAAAGAATGTTTTGTCTGTGACAGTTGCATATATTTTGGTTTTGGTAATAGTAGGACTGTATCAGATAGAGTATTTGATTGCCAACGCAGTTACATTAGATTACAAGAGTTTGGGAGTAAGGATTTTAGGGTTTTATGCTATTTCCGTTATTGTATTTGTTTTAGCCGGATTACTAATTTCCTCTCAAAGATATTCAAAAGCAATTAAAAGATTAAATAAGTATCTTAAGAGGCTTAAGATTTTAAAAAAGTATTATGATGAGCAGGAGGAGAAGAAAGGAACACTATGATATATATATTAGAACTTAGAGAAAAATTGAGAGTAGTATATCAGAAGTTTGGAACATATCTAAATCTGATATTTAAATTTGTTTTTGGACTTGTTGTTTTCCTTTTACTAAAGAATGCTTTCAGCAATGAAATAACATTTTTATCAACTCCGGTTGTTTTGGCTTTGGCACTTGTAACCGCATTTATTCCAAGTGGATTATTTGCCCTAGTATGTGCAGGGGTTACTATATTTAGTGTATACAAGATGTCAAGTATATTAGCTTTGTTTATTTTGTTTATTTTCTTAATAATGTATTTCTTAATGCTTAGATATACACCAAAGTATGGATATGTATTAGTGGCAACACCCGTATTAATTTATTTGGGAATGCCTGTATTTATGCCGATTTTACTTGGTATATTAGCAACACCTGTCACTATAGTTCCAGTTATTGGTGGCTCAATTATTTATTATTCTTTAAGAGCTGTGGGAGATGTTACTAAAGGACAGGATGCTGTTAATCCGGATGAGGCGTTGCAGATTTTTAAAGGCGTTGTAGACAGGTTCAAATCAGATAAGGAAATGATTCTTGTTACTGTAATACTTGCTGTAATTCTTATGATGGTTTACGTTCTTAGAAGAAGTAAGTTTAATCATAGCACAGAAATAGCAACGGTAACAGGTGTTGTTGTTAGTATGATTATCTTTGTTTTAAGTTGTGTGGGTATGGATTTGGAAATGAGTATTGTAGGAATTATTGTTTTTTCATTGCTCAGTGGTGCCGTTGCCTACGTTGCATATTTTATGAGAACAGTATTGGATTATTCCGCAGTTGAAATTGTCCAATTTGAGGATGACGACTATTATTATTATGTTAAAGCAGTTCCTAAGATTAAGATTTCAGCACAGTTAAGTGAAGTGAAAAATATCAGTGAAGACGAAGATAAAGATGCTGGTAAGGAGAGCGTGGACGAAGAAAAAGAAGCTGAATATGCCTCAGAAGATACGGATGTGACCTATGAAGATGAATATGATGATTTCGATGTTACTATAGATACTTCTGATATAGATGAATTGACAGCAACTACTAACATAAAAGATATAAACTATCAAAACCATGACGAGTAGTTATATAAATTATTATTTTTAAAATGCAGGAATGGAGGTGCAAAATGAATACATTTTTTAATGCTGTAAAAGATTATCTTGACTGGATAGTATTCCCTAAAATAGGCATAACAGATGTATTGGAGATTTTCATCCTTGCATATTTGGTTTATCATATAATAGTGTGGGTTAGAAATACAAGAGCATGGGTTCTTTTTAAAGGACTTGTTATTATTCTTGGATTTGCATTAGTTGCAGCTATTTTGCAACTTAATGTGGTTCTGTGGATATTTTCAAAGACAATTAGTGTTGGAATTATAGCCATATTTGTAGTTTTCCAGCCTGAGTTGAGGCGAGCCTTAGAGCAACTTGGTAGTAAAAATATTATGTCTTCTATATTTGTGTTTGATGATCAGGAAAAGAATGACAGGTTTTCTAAGGATACAATTTCGGAGATTGTCAGCGCAACACTTGACCTTGCAAAATCAAGCATGGGAGCACTTATTGTGGTCGAACACGAGGTTAAACTTGCTGAGTATGAAAGTACAGGGATTAAACTTGACTCTAATATTAGTAGTCAGTTGTTAATAAATATATTTGAGAAAAATACACCTCTACACGATGGAGCAGTTATAATTCGTGGTAATAGGATTGTGGCTGCAACATGCTATTTGCCATTGTCTGATAATAAATATCTAAGCAAAGATATGGGAACAAGACACAGAGCGGCAATTGGAATAACAGAGGTATCAGATGCGGTTGTTATTGTTGTTTCGGAAGAAACAGGAAAGATTTCCATAGCACATGATGGGAAGATAACTCGTAATGTAGATTCGGACAGAATTCGTAAGGAACTCCTTGCTATTCAAAAGATAGTAGCTGTGGACCCACGAAAGAATAAAATTAAAAATCTGAAAGGATGGCGTAAGAATGAGAAAAAGACTGACAAATAATCTGGGCCTGAAAATCCTTTCAGTGATGGTTGCATTTGTAATTTGGCTGGTTATATTAAATGTTGATGACCCTACCATTACAACAAGGATTACAGGTATTGATGTAAAAACAGTCAATGGAGAGAGTATAACTGGAGCAGGAATGTATTATGAGGTAGAAAGTAATGACCAAGTTACAGTTGTGGTTAAAGGTAAAAAAAGCATTGTAGATACATTAACTGAATCAGACTTTTATGCAGTTGCGGATTTGTCAAAGTATTCTATAACTAATGCGGTTCCTATAGAAGTATCACTTGCAAAAAAATATGCTTCTGAGCAAGAGATAGTTGAAGGAAAGAATCAGACTATGATGCTATCTGTTGAGAATTATCTTACAAAACAGTTTGAGGTTATGATACAGACAAAAGGTGAGCCAGCGAAGGATTATTATATTAGTGTTGATGAGATAAATGCGTCACCTAACCGTATTAATGTATCAGCACCTGAATCTGTGATGAAAAAGATATCTGAGGTTAGAATCGATGTATATGTCAATGACGTAAACAAAGAATTTAGAGTAATAGCAGAACCGAAGGCATATGATGTTAATGGAACACATATTAAATCTGATAAGATAAAATTTGGAGTAAATTCTATATCGGTATCAGCTAATCCGTTAAAGGTTAAATCAATTCCTGTGGAGATTAATATTGCAGGTAATTTAGAAGATGGATATATAATTACACAACAAGAATGTTCACTAAAAGAACTAAGGATTGCCGGAACAAAAACTTCATTGGATAAGATTGATAAAATAGTGCTAGATGTAGATGTTACAGGGTATGTTGATGATTACAGTGGTACATTTGACCTGAAGAAATATCTGTCAAATGAGATTAAGATTATATCTGATGATAAAGAATGTGAAGTTACTTTGGAGATAGAAAAACTTGTTGAGAAAAAGATAGAATTTTCTGCTAAGGACATTAAATTTCTAAATCTAAGAACAGATGTAATGACAGATTACGAAACTGATAAGAAATTAAGCTTTACAGTTAGAGGTTTGAGTGATGCTGTTGAGAATCTGGATGCTTCTATGTTTGCGCCAAATATTGATATGGAAAAATTGATAATTGGAACACAAAAGGTGTCAGTGAAATTTGAGGATGTAGAAGGGGTAGAGATAATTGATGGTCCATATATAGAAATAACTCTAAAAGAAGTAATAGAACAACCAGAAGAACCAACTATCAGTGACGATGTAGTAGATGAGAATTCACAAGAGGTTGATGATACAATAGAAACTGAGAATACAGTAATTGATAATAATGTGGAAAGCGATTAAAGTGTGGAGGATTTGAAATGTTAAACTATAAAAGATATATGCGCAACCCTGTTGTAGAACTTGAGGACAGACAGTGGCCAAGTAAGCAAATTGAAAAAGCACCAATATGGTGTAGTGTAGACTTAAGAGATGGTAATCAGGCTCTTATTGAACCAATGGTTGTTGAGGAAAAAATAGAATTCTTTAATATGTTAGTAAAACTTGGATTTAAGGAGATAGAGATAGGTTTTCCATCAGCATCCCAGATAGAATATGATTTTTTAAGACAGCTTGTTGATAGAAAACTTATTCCAGATGATGTTGTTGTACAGGTACTTGTACAGTGTAGAGAACATCTTATTAAAAGAACATTTGAAGCTATTGAGGGAATTAAGAATGTTGTAGTTCATATATATAATTCAACTTCTACACTTCAAAGAGACGTTGTATTCAATAAGTCTAAAGAAGAGATTATTCAGATTGCAATTGAGGGAACAAAACTTGTTAAACAGTATGCTGAAGATTTCCCGGGAAATATTATTCTTGAGTACTCTCCAGAGAGTTTTACGGGAACTGAACTTGATTTTGCCCTTGAGATTTGTACTGCAGTTCAGGATGTGTGGCAACCAACAAAGGATAATAAGATTATATTCAACCTTCCTGCTACAGTTGAGATGAATACTCCTAATGTATATGCAGATCAGATTGAATGGATGGATAGACATTTTAAAGATAGAGAGAGTATTATTTTAAGTATTCATCCGCATAACGACAGAGGAACCGGTGTAGCAATAAGTGAACTTGCTCTTTTGGCAGGTGCAGACAGAGTAGAAGGTACTTTATTTGGTAATGGGGAAAGAACAGGTAATGTTGATATACTAACATTAGCTTACAATATGTTCTCTCAGGGTATTAATCCAGAACTTGATGTGGAAAATATCACAGAGATTATTGAGGTGTATGAAAGATGTACAAAACTTCCTATTGATGCAAGACATCCATATGCTGGAAAACTTGTATTCACAGCATTTTCTGGTTCTCATCAAGATGCCATTAACAAAGGTGTTAAGGCAATGCAGGAGAGACAGTCTAAGATTTGGCAGGTTCCATACCTTCCAATTGACCCAATGGATATTGGTAGAAAATATGAGCCAATTGTTAGAATTAACAGTCAATCCGGTAAGGGTGGCGTAGCATTTATTATGGATACATATTTTGGATATAAACTTCCAAAGGGAATGCATAAAGAATTTGCTGATGTAATTCAGGTAATTGCTGAAAAACATGGCGAAGTTGCACCTGAAACAATCATGGCTGAGTTTAAGTCTCATTACATTGATAAAAAGGAACCACTTCATTTTAAGAAGTGCATGTTCACAGATATGGGTGATAGTCAGGAAGAAGATTTCGACACTAGTATTCAGCTTAGTTTTACAGACCATGGTGAGATGAAGACTATTACTGCAACTGGTAATGGTCCGGTAGATGCTGTTAATAATGGACTTGACGAATATCTTGGTGTTAAATATAGGATTCTTGATTATTCACAGCATGCGCTTACTGCTGGTTCTAATGCAAAAGCAGCTGCATACATACAACTTCTAGATAAGGAAACTGGAAAAACTACATTTGGTGTAGGTGAAAGTTCTAATATTACAAGAGCGACTATAAGAGCTTTATTTAGTGCAATAAACAGAATTAGAGAATAAACTATATAGTGATAATACAATCAGATGTATATATAATGCCCCCAAAAGTTTGATGTAAAAGATAACTTCTGGGGGCATTTTTTGTTTGTATTATTTTTTGATATATTGGCTTATATGGGAACTTATTTCCTCTACTGTTGAGGTAGGAATATAATCCTTTCCGGTTTCTGCCTTGAATAGCCTATCATGGAGTTGTATTACATTATCATAAAGAGTGTTTGGAAGTACCATTGCAGCTTTTCCTACATAGCCTGTTTTTAGATTATAAGGGAAGCCTGCGCTTTCTGTAATATCATAGGCTAAACAGTCTTTTGCTAATGCAAGAATTGTTTTGTTGTCCATATTGGTTAGCACTTGAGGAAGAATTTCGTCAAGCATATCGTTTATTGTGGACAAATCGGATTTTTTTAATTTAGCAAACATGGCATTAAGAACTGCTCTTTGCCTGTTTGTTCGCTCAAAATCTCCATTGCCTAATTTTCGTATTCGGCTATAGCCTATAGCCTGATAGCCATCTAGGGTTATTTTTCCGTGAGTAGTAACATTGGTGTATTTGCAACCGTTAATTCTTGCAATTTCTTCGCCATATTTATTGATATGCGGGATTTCTGCTTCTTTAACTTCTACTTCCACACCGCCTAACATATTAATTGCGTTGGCGACACTGGTAAAGTTTACGGTAACATAGGTATCTAAATCTAAGTCAAAGTTCTTATTAAAGGTAGACAAAGCAAGAGTAGCACCTCCATAGGAGTAGGCATGTCCGAGTTTATTATAGTTGTGGCCTTCAATTTGAACGTAGGTATCTCTGTAGAAAGAAGTGAGTTTGATTTCTTTGGTTTTGGTGTTGATGGATACTAATATCATAGTGTCACTTCGAGTATTCTTTTCTAATTCGTCTGCTCTAGAATCAACACCGAATACCAGGATGTTGTAGTAATCTTCAAGGTTTAAATCTACGGTATAAAGATTATCTCTATCAACATCTTTGTAATTAATCTTGTTAAGCTTGTCCATGATAAAAAGAACCACTCCTGCTATTAATACGAACAGTAAAAGTATTAAGAAAGCAAAGATTCTTCTTCTTATTATTTTTTTTCGTTTGAGTCTTTTTTTTCTGGCTTTAGGAGACTCATTTTCGTATTTTTTCTTTTTCATATATATCTCCGTTTCGTGTATTGTTTCAGTAGGTTATTATAATGTTATAGTTTACATATTTTCGTATTTTATCATTTTCAAAATTCTATAACATATTTTTCACAATTACAACACATTTTAGAATTATAATCTGTGATAAGTTTTTAATGTGGCCCGTGGTTTTTGTATAGAAATCTTTTGGGACTTTGAAAATTATAATAAGAGAAAGGAAAGTTGTCAAATGATAGATAATAAAGAAAACAATATAGAAAACAATAATGAAGAGATGGGAGAAGATACTGAAAATACAAGCATAGAGGAGGATAGGGCAATGACAGAAGAAAACAGAATAGAAGAAAAAGAGGAAGAAAGAGTAGAGGAGATGTTTGAGTCTCCTAAATATTATACTTATGAGAACACAGAGAATAATAAGATTGTAAGTGATGAGAGAAAGGATAACATGGAACCTGCTAAGAAGAAAAAAGGGAGATTTTTGGGCAAGGTTGTGGCGGTAGTTTTAAGCGCGGTATTATTTGGAGTATCAGCAGGAGCAGGTTTTTACTTTGTTGACAAGCATTTTAATGATAATAACGATAAAGAACAAACTAAAGTAGAACAAGGTGATAAAACTGGCGCTAATACTACCATTGCGACAACAGTGGTATCTAATAATACAGTTGAGACAAAATCAGATATAGCAGATATTGTAGAAGAGGCTATGCCATCAGTAGTATCAATAACATGTACTAGTACTCATAATATCACCATTTGGCCAGGGTACTATGATCAACGTGAATATGACAGTAGTGGTTCTGGAATAATTATTGGTGAAAATGATGATGAATTGTTGATAGTGACTAACAATCATGTGGTTGAGGACACAGATAAAGTTCAGATTACATTTGCTGATGGAGAATCTTATGAGGCTACGGTTAAGGGAACAGATGCTTCTGTAGACTTGGCTGTATGTTCTGTCAGCAAAAAGGATTTGAAGGATGAAACAGTAAAAGCAATTAAAATAGCTGTTATTGGAGATTCGAGTAAACTAAGAACAGGAGAATTGGCCATTGCCATAGGTAATGCTTTAGGATATGGACAGTCAGTGACAAAGGGATGTATCAGTGCACTTAGCAGAGAGGTAAAAATAGACCAAACTACTTATACAGCAATTCAGACAGATGCAGCAATCAATCCGGGTAATTCAGGAGGCGCTCTTTTGAATGGCAAAGGAGAAGTTATTGGGATTAATTCTGCAAAACTTGCCAGTGAAGATGTTGAGGGAATGGGGTATGCCATTCCAGTATCAAAAGTTCTTCCTATAATTCAAGAACTTATGAATAAAGAGCATATTCCTGATGAGGAAAAAGGTTATCTTGGAGTGGTTTGCAGTACTGTAAGTAAGGAGATAAGCCAACTATATAATTGCCCTGCGGGAGTAATGTTTACGGAGATTGTAGAGGATGGACCGGCTGCTGAGCAGGGAATGTTAAAGGGAGATATTATAACAAAGATTAACGACATAGAGGTTACATCTAATGAACAGTTGATTGATAAGGTTGGAGATTATAGAGCAGGAGAAAAGATTACGCTTACATTTGAAAGATTTGAGGATGGAAAGTATAATGAGATGAAAAAAGAACTTACACTTGGAAAAAGACCAGAAGGTTTTTCTAATCAAGTGACTGACGATGAGAATAATAAATAATTATGGGATGCCACAGAAATTGTCTGTGGCATCTTGTTATTATTATGGTAAAAAGGTATAATTATAATACTACTAGATTGATGGAGAAAGAGTGAAGATATGGAAGAAAAGGATAGTAAAGATATAGATAAGATTAATAATGATAATGAGAAAGATAAGGATGATAGAGAAGATATTTGTTATATCTGCAGAAGAAGTGAACGTATCGCAGGGAAGATGATGCACATCCCTAATAACATATGCATTTGTAACGACTGTATGCAAAAAACATTTGATTCAATGAATAGCATGAGTGGGTTTGACATGATGGGAATGCCGTTTATGGGCATGGGTAGTGATTTTATGGAAGATATGGGTAATATACCTAACAGACAAAAACTTAAGAAAAAGCAAGCTAAACCTAAAGAAGATAATAAAGAAAAGAAAACAGATGAAGAAATATTTGATATAAAGAATATACCCCTTCCACATATCATTAAAAGTAAAATAGATGACTATGTTATCGGTCAGGAGCATGCAAAGAAAGTAATATCAGTAGCAGTTTATAATCATTATAAAAGGGTAGCAGCATCTATGAAGGGCGAAGATGATATAGAAATTGAAAAATCCAATATGCTAATGCTTGGGCCTACAGGGTGTGGAAAAACATATATAGTTAAGACTCTTGCAAAACTTCTTAATGTACCTTTGGCTATTACAGATGCAACTTCTCTTACGGAAGCAGGATATATAGGTGATGATATAGAAAGTGTTGTGTCTAAACTACTAGCTGCAGCGGATAATGATGTGGACAGGGCAGAAAGAGGCATAATATATATAGATGAAATCGACAAGATAGCAAAAAAGAAGAATGTTAATAACCGTGATGTAAGTGGAGAATCCGTTCAACAAGGAATGTTAAAACTTTTAGAAGGAGCGGACATAGAAGTGCCTGTAGGTGCCACATCTAAAAATGCTATGGTGCCAATGACAACTATTAATACCAAGAATATTCTATTTATTTGCGGTGGAGCATTTCCTGATCTTGCAAAAATAATTAAAAACAGATTGACTAAGAGCAGCAGTATAGGTTTTGGTGCGGATCTTAAAGATAAGTTTGACAAAGATGAGAATATATTTGATAAGGTACAGACAGAAGACTTAAGAGAGTTTGGAATGATACCAGAATTTTTAGGAAGACTTCCTATAGTTTTCGCACTTAAGGGAATGACTAAGGATATGTTGGTAAGCGTTCTTAAAGAACCTAAAAATGCAATACTTAAGCAGTATCAGAAGCTTCTTGAGATGGATGAGGTTAAACTTGTATTTGAAGATGAGGCATTAGAAGCCATCGCTGAAAGAGCCATAAAAAAGGATACAGGTGCAAGAGCGTTAAGAGCAATTATAGAAGAGTTTATGTTGGATATTATGTATGAGATTCCTAAAGATGATAACATTGGAACAGTAACAATAACAAAAGATTATATTGATAATAAAGGTATACCTAAAATTGAGATGAGGCAGGGATGCTAAATGAACTATTTTGATTCAACTATCAGAGATTATGTTGACAATGGAACATTTAAGACAAAGAAGGTAAAGGCACTTATAGTTGACGATTGCGATAAGGATTATTCTTTGCAAAGAGATTTAATTAAACTTTATGACATTAATGTTACAACTATGACTTCAGATAGTGAATATGTTAAGAATGTAATTGAGGAAAGATTTGATGTTATATTTGTAGATTATAACAATCATAAGAAGGATTTTCTTGAGGTGGCCCAAAGTATAAGAAATATTTCCTTGGTAAATCCTGCTTATGAAAAGTATGTTAGTTCGGTACCTATAATAGTAGTTATAGGAAAAAACGCTACTGGTAATAAGAGAGTAGTTCTTGGTGATGTTATAGATGATTTTATTGTTAAACCAATGGAAGTCTATTATCTTGACAGAATGTTGCGTAAGTGGATTGCTGATAATAAAAAGATAAAGAAGAATGAGGTAAAGGAAAAAACAGAGTGTAAGAATAAAAAAGATAAGATAGAGATTCCGGGGTTAGATATGCCATACCTTTATAAAAGTTGTGGATATGAGAGAAAAGCATTGCTACAAAAATTGGTGATTGTATATCATCAGGCTATGCAAAAAGCAGATATTCTGTGTGAATACATTAATAAAGGTGACTATGCTAACTATATTGAGCAGATGAAATATATAAAGATGTTTGCCAAAGAGATTGGGGCATCAACATTGTATGAGTTAGCGAAGGTTCATCAGATAGCAGGTCTTGCGGGTAATTATGATTTTATAGAGGAAAGATTTCCTAATATATATGAGAATATTAATTCAATAGTTTCTCATATAGAAGTATGTTTAAAAGAAAATACATGGAATGACAGACCTAAAAAGAAATTACCGATATCTGAACATGAGTGCAAAAATGAATTACTCGTAGCTCTTAGTTATTTGGATAATATTATGCCTAATGCAGCGGTTAAGGAATTGGTAAAACTTTTAGAATGTCAGTTACCAACAGACTGGGAAAGCGCTGTAAGGTCGGTGGTGGAGTATATAGAGAATATGGAATATGAAAGAGCAATGAGATTGTTAAAAGAGTGTTTGGTTAATTAAAATGTGATATACATGACAAGGAAAGGTATGGGGATTTTATGCAACAGATTATTGTGGCGGATTCATCGAAATCCAATATTTTGAAAGTGCAATATGAATTAGATAAGGAATTTGTAATATATCCGGCAAGAACAGAAGAATGGATGCTTAAGGTGTTAAGGCAAAAAGATATTGAACTTCTAGTAATGGGAGATGGTCTTTCATCTAATAATTGTCCGGAAGATATGGTGAGGAAGATAAGAAGTAATCTTAAGTATAAGAATCTCCCAGTTGTTTATCTGACAAAAGAAAACATAGGACATGTAACTAATAATGATTTGGTAATTCAGTTACCATGTGAAGATGGGGTAATATCAAAGGAAATAAAAAAATTTATAAAAAAATAAAAAAATTTAATTTTAGGGGTTAAGTATATAAATTAAGCTCCGATATATAAGGTGTAAGAAACAAAAATAACATTCAAGCAATCCTAGGTGCAACGGATGTTAAGAAAAAATAACAATTAACGCGGGAAACCGCCACATGTACTCAAAAGGATTTGAGACATTAAAACCAAGGAGGTAATTATTATGATAATACAGCACAATATGCAGGCAGCAAATGCCAACAGAATGTTAGGTTCAGTAGTAACATCACAGTCAAAATCAACAGAGAAGTTATCATCAGGCTACAGAATTAATCGTGCAGCAGATGATGCAGCAGGACTTTCAATTTCAGAGAAGATGAGAGCTCAGATTCGTGGTCTTAATCAGGGTTCTACAAATGCACAGGATGGTATCTCATTAGCTCAGACAGCTGAGGGTGCTCTTAACGAGACTCACGCTATTCTTCAGAGAATGAGACAGTTAGCAGTTCAGGGTGCTAATGGTACTGAGACTTCAGTAGATAGAGCAGCTATCAACACTGAGATGGATCAGTTAGTAGCAGAAATTGATAGAATTTCTACTGATACAGAGTTCAATACAATGAAGTTATTAGACGGTAGCTTTGATAAGAAGTTACATGTAGGTGCTAACAAGGATCAGACAATTAGCATTTCAATAGGTGATATGAGTGCTACTGGATTAAGTGTTAATTCACTTGGTCTTGACGCTGATGATCAGGATACATACAATACTGCAATCGAAACTATCAACTCAGCAATTGAGAGTGTTTCAACTGAAAGAGGTAACATCGGTGCTATCCAGAACAGACTTGAGCACACAATCGCTAATGTTGATACAGCAGCTGAGAACTTACAGGCAGCTGAATCAAGAATTCGTGACGTTGACATGGCTGAAGAAATGGTTACATACTCAAAGAACAGTATTATCCAGCAGGCTGCACAGTCTATGCTTGCACAGGCTAACCAGTCTAACCAGGGTGTACTTTCATTACTCCAGTAATTGTAGAGTAAGTTACAGGTAGTAAAAGAGTAATAACCTTAATACAAAAGCTAATTTTACATTAAGTATTATTATATGAGAAAGCCCCCGTAACCTAGGAGAACGGGGGCTTTCGAATTGTATATTATTAAGTTTTGTTGAAGATAAACCCTCTGCTTAGTATCCTAAGAAAGAGGGTTTTAAAAAATATTAATCTCACCACCACATTTATCACAAAAATCCAGACCTTCTAATGTGATTCCACCACAGTCAGGACAGATAATCTTGGGTGGATAAATACAACGTTCTAATATTTCATATTCTATATTGCCTTCCTTGTTGATGAATGCACCTTCTGGTATGGTTATTTCGTTGTTTTGCAAAAATGCTTCAAGTTCATCCTTATCCATTCTGTTGCTGTCGTTTTTTATTATGATTTGATTGCTTAAAGAATTAAGTTTTTCTAATTTCTTCTTTTGATAACTCTCTCTTTCTATCTCTTCTGCTTCTAGTTCGTTTACCATATGCTTTATATTCTTGATAATTCCCATAGTAGTTCTCCGTATTCACAATAATGTAGTATAGACTTACCTAATTCACATGCACTTATAAAAAAGTTATTGCTATAACATGTATTTTCTTATAAAATAGTACCAGATATTTTTGTATCTTGCAATGAAAGAAAAAATTAATAAAAATAACAAAAAATGTGTTGACATTAATGGGGACTGTATGGTAAAGTATGTTCGTTGGGTAAATACCCTAAAAAGAAGAGTATCCACTCTCACCTTAGCATTTTAGATGACTCGGGTTAATGTCAATATAAAGTACATTGTGTGGATAGTCTTTGACTATCTTTTTTTATTTATTAGCGTTATGCATTTGGAGGTGTACTACTATTAGCGATTTATTTATTAACGAGCAGATTAGAGACAAAGAAGTGCGTGTCATAAGCGAAGATGGAGAACAGTTAGGTATAATGAGTTCTAAGGACGCTATGAAACTGGCTAAAGAAGCGGGACTTGATTTGATTAAGATTGCCCCTACAGCAAAACCACCTGTATGTAAGATTACTGATTATGGTAAGTACAGATACGAACAGGCAAGAAAAGAGAAAGATGCCAAGAAAAAGCAGAAAGTAACAGAGGTTAAGGAGATTAGAATTTCTCCAAACATTGATGATAATGACCTTAATACTAAAGCTAATCAGGCAAGAAAGTTTATTGCTAAGGGTGATAAGGTTAAGGTAACGCTTAGATTTAGAGGCCGTGAGATGGCACATATGTCAACAAGCAAAGGAATTTTAGATGATTTCTATGCAAAGCTTGAGGATGTCGCAGTAGTTGATAAACCAGCAAAGGTTGAAGGCAGAAGCATGGTTATGTTTTTGTCAGAAAAACGCTAGATTATATAACACGAATTAGTGTAGATTAGGAGGATTTTATTATGCCAAAAATGAAGACAAGCAGAGCAGCTGCAAAGCGTTTCAAGAAAACAGGTACAGGCAAGTTAAAAAGAGTTAAGGCTTATAAGAGACATATCTTAACTAAGAAGGATGCTAAGAGAAAGAGAAATCTTAGAAAAGCAGTAATGACAGATTCAACTAACGTAAAGAATATGAAGAAGATTTTACCATATCTTTAATTTGTGATATGGTGTAAGGAGGACTAAGAAATGGCTAGAATTAAAGGCGGACTTAACGCAAGAAAGAAACATAACCGTGTACTCAAGTTAGCAAAAGGATATAGAGGCGCAAGATCTAAGCAGTACAGAGTAGCTAAGCAGTCTGTAATGAGAGCTTTAGCATCATCATTCGCAGGTAGAAAAGAGAGAAAGAGACAGTTTAGACAGCTTTGGATTGCAAGAATCAACGCAGCAGCAAGAATGAATGGTTTATCATACAGTAAGTTTATGTATGGTTTAAAACTTGCTAATGTTCAGGTTAACAGAAAGATATTAGCTGAATTAGCAGTTAACGATCCAGAAGGATTTACAGCATTAGTTGATGTTGCTAAGTCTAAGTTAGCTTAATAAATAGCAGAGAATATATAAGAACTTTTGCCTTTTTAGGTAAAAGTTCTTTTTAATGTTAAAATAGAAGGCATAGTAGTCATGCTGGCAAACATTGTTTTATCTATAATCCTTACAATGAATGTGGCTGTGGTGTACAAATATATTCAGATGAAATTGCATGATATAAGATATACTGTGATTATGAGCAGAGAGTCGGTTATTTTGTTTTCTATCTTTGCATTTTTTTGACTTTGACTTTTTCTCTTTTGTTTGCCTATAAGAGTACAAAGGTTGAAATAATCAAGTATTTGAAGGAAGAATAAATAATGTAGTAAAAATGTTTTGAAAAATAAAAAAAGTTCTTGACTAATGGTGAGAATATGTATATAATTGAACATTGTAAGCGGTTTGAAACGCTGCTTGCAGTGGGAAATATATATGCGGAGTTGCTGGAATTGGCAGACAGGCATGACTAAGGATCATGTGTCTTAGCGACGTGAGGGTTCAAGTCCCTTACTCCGCATGATGGAATCGAGTAGATTTACTACTCGATTTTTTTGTGGCAAAATCCAGACTACTTGATTAGTAAAAGTATTGACTATGATTTCTATTGTAAATTATAGTGATATATGATAAAATGTTATCATATTTAAGACTTATGATAATTTCGAAAGGCGGTACCAAGGGATATGGCATTTTTTGAAAATTTAGGACAAAATCTTTCTAACATGGGAGCAGCAGCTTCTCAGAAAGCAAAAGACGTAACAGAGATGCAGAAACTCAAAAGTGCAGTTTCAACTGAAGAAAAGAAGATTACTGAGTATTATAATGCAATCGGTAAGAAGTTCTTTGAAGCTAATGTAGATAATGCACCAGATGAATATGTTAATTTCATTAATAATATTAAGGAATCTATGGCTCTTATAGAGGATTATAAGAAGCAGATGGCTGCTCTAAAAAAGACAGTTACTTGTCCTGGATGTGGTAATGAAGTTGATAAGACATCGGCATTTTGCAATAAGTGTGGATATAACATGAAAGATGTTATTGCAGAAGCTAACGCAGGAGCAGCAGGAACTAATGCTAATGTATGTCCTGGATGTGGTAATACATATTCAGAAGGAGCAAAGTTCTGCAATTCATGTGGTTTTAAACTTCAGTAATTGAGCATTGATATCTGTGTTAGATTATTTGTAAAACAAAAGAGATTTTATAAAATATTAAGGCACTTTTAATGAATATATTAAGAGTGCCTTGTATTATTATTTGTGTTAGGTTATCGTGAGAATATAGAAAGAAAAAGATATGTTTGGTACCAAAACGTGAAAGGAGCAATAATATGACTCAGATGGAAGAATATATAATGGGACTTTCCTCAGAAAAATTAATTAAATATATCACCACAGACAGAAGCCTTCATTCAGCAAAGGAACTAAAGTTTGCCCAAGACGAAGCAAAAAAAAGAGGTATATTTCCGGGGATGAAAGATAGTGAGAATGAACGAAAGATAATGAGTGGCGAAGTGGAAAAAGTGACAGTTTCTTCGGATTATTATCAGGTTGATGATAAGACAACAGGGAGATATATAGAAGAAACATATGGTGGAGTAGGACTTGATATGGGAAGAATGGATGCTAATAATCCATTTGCAAGCAGACATATGATGGAAAATGATTTGGATGTAACTACTGCACTTATGTGGATTGCAGTGTTTATGCCATTGTTAACGGGTGTTATTGTAAGCAACATATTAATCCCTAATGGAATTAATATACCGGCTATATTGGTTGTAACATTTTTGGATGCAATATTTTGTCTGATAGATTATTTTATATTAAAAAAGCATAACTATAAGGTGGGATATCTGTGGGTGTTGGCCATTGCATTGGCACCGGCTTATATGTATATGAGAATGAGATTACTTAAGGAAAAGAATTACTATCATATTGTATGGATAATGTTATTATTAGTTTTGATTTTCTTTATGCCAAATTAAGGACTAAAAATGGTAAACGGATATTATCCTTGACACATACTTTCCTATGCTATAGAATGTATTTTGGTTGATAGGTTGTGTGGTAATTCAACCTATCAGCAATTATAAGCGGAATTGCTGGAATTGGCAGACAGGCATGATTCAGGTTCATGTGTTGGTAACGACGTGAGGGTTCAAGTCCCTTATTCCGCATTAATCAATAACGATATAATAAAGCAAAGGGCAGGTGTGAACCTGCTTTTATGTTTATAATGTAAAAATGAAAGGAGTAAAGGTAGAATGAAGAAATATGTGATGGCACTAGATGCAGGAACAACATCTAACAGGTGCATTATATTTGACCACAAAAGTAACATAGTAAGCATTGCAGCAAAGGAATTTAAACAGATATATCCTCGTCCTGGTTATGTTGAACATGATGCTGTGGAAATATTCTCCACACAATTGGGAGTTGCTGTGGAAGCCATGACAAAGGCAGGTATTAATG
>JAFQMS010000015.1 GCA_017396145.1 Lachnospiraceae bacterium | reverse complement strand
GCACACCCGCATAGCGGGTGGTTAATATCTCGCACGCTTCGCGAGCTCGACAGGGTCACGACCCACATAACCAAAAACCCTATGCACCCGCCATCTGGCAAGTACATAGGGTTCAAATATCTCATTATTCGCTTCTAATCACTTTAGATATGTCTTCTCTTTCTAGAAAAGCAAACCATACTTAAGATACTTCCTGCTAATAAAACTACACAAATCATAGCATTACTGTTATCTCCGGTACTTGGAACCTCATCTAAGTCATCGGACACATCTTCTTTAGATGATGTATCTTCTTTAGATGATGCATCTTCTTTGTCATCACCGCTTCCGTTATTTCCCGAAGACGCACCTTCGTCAGATGATGAATCTTCTTTGTCATTATCTGTTCCATTTGCCCCAGATGATGTATCTTCATCCATAACATCCTCATCTTCACTGTTATCACCTGATGAAGCGCCATCCCCATTATTGTCTGTTGTATTTTCATCTTCCTTATCTGGTGCAGTGCCTTCCTCATCCTCTGAGTCATCAGCGCCTTCCTCATCCTCTGAGTCATCAGTGTCTTCTTCATCCTCTGAGTCATCGATGTCTTCTTCATCTTCTGGACCATCAGGAATTTCTTCCTCTTCTGAGTTATCAGGGGTTTCTTCCTCTTCAACCACTACCAACTTGCCCTCTGTCAATGTAATCTCATAATTAGCTGTTACGTCTTCACCTGCTAAATCTACTATTTTATCAAGGTGTACTTCTATACTTCCATCCTCTGTAGCAACATTGGTGCTTGGTATAAGAGTTACTTTATTAATGCTATGGTCTTCTAAAAGACCAGATACAGTGTATTTTGAAGAATCAATACCATCCCCCTCTGTGACAGTCTGGTCTTTCGCTGTTACAGTAACTGCTTTCTTGTTAATCTTAACTGTCTGGCTTCCTGTAGCTGTAATGTAATCACTATTCTCAATCTTGTAGTAGACAGTATATGTTCCTGCGTCTGTAAATACAGGATTAGTCTCACTATATGTCTTGTTATTTCCTTCATCTGTACTATATGTAACTGTTGTGCTTTCAGGCTCTGTTACCACTACTGTTATCAAATGGGCATTGCCATCATAAGTACCTTCATAGCCTGTAGATGTATGCGCTATAGTACCCATTTCTGTAACAGGGAAAGTGTAACTTGCAGTTAATGTTCCATCATTATTTCTATGAGTAGTCACTATATTCCCATTTAAGGTTACTTCAGTATTATTGGTAAATGCATATCCATCTATGGCTGATAATGTCACCTTCACAGTATGTGCTGTATTGTATTTTGCATTACCGGTTACTTCGTTTTCGCCATCCATCCATGTAACATGTGCTGTTTTAGCTTCAGAAGATACTTCGGCTGACATATCAAGTGCACATCCACCTATAGGTTCCTCAATATCTGCAACCGTAACACCTAATGTTTCATTATAAACTTCTATTTCTACAGGTTCACTTGCGTAATCTGTGAAATAATGTTGGTCCGCATGCTCTGCAAGGATATATACATGATAATCCGTACCTATCTCTTTTCCATCCAAGCCACTTGGTAGTGAGAAAGTACCTGTACCACTTGCAGCAGCAAAATCTGTCCCCTGTAATGCACCGTAATACATAATCTGTGCGTCACTTTCTGTATATACCTTGTCTGTAATCATTACCGAAATCTGATTAACTTTTTCTGCATTTACTACTGCATTATCTGTATATGTGTATGGAACTGTTATTGTACCGTCTGTAGCCTTAGTAACTTTTTCATTTTCGGTTATCTGTACCGTCTTTCCTGCATCTAATAGTGTTAGTTTCCAATCTGTTCCTGTGGTTTTTCCTATAGCATCGCTACCTGATGTAAGCGCCATAGATTTGCTAGTTCCACAGGCAGATGACAAGAGAATGGATGACAGGTTCACATTTAAAGAAGGACTCACTCCAACACTATTATTTGCAATACCAGTATTGCCAACATCACCATTCATATCAACACAACCTACTCCATAATCAGAATACAAGTAAGTCGACCTTAGCCACCAAGCGCCATCGGCACCTGTTCTTACTATTTTCACTCTGTTTACCGCACTCATATCTGTATCACTGTATCCATAACTTTCATTCGTTGCTTCCTTTGCGTCAAGGAAAAAGATTTTGTCCCCGTTAAGGGCAACGTATGATAACTTCTCCCATCCCTCACCATCTGTACTTACTACATTATTCTTAACACTTGGTGCTATGGCATCTTGTTCTGCCTTATTAAAATTGCTTGTCAAGAATGTTCCATTCAAATACGCTCTTATATCACTATCTGCCCATACATTATTATCTTCATCATATGCAATATCTAAATCAGATAATTCAAATAAGATGTTACAGTCAAGAAGCATAGTCGCATCGTTGCTATTCCCACTAAACACTGTTGTATTACTGTCAAGCACTCTGTATTTAACAACATATCCATTGTATTTTCCAAAGTACACATAACTTCCCTTCCATGCATCACTTGTACTTGTTGGCACAATAGGGTCCGTAATACCATCTGTACCAAGATTTATTGCTTTAGAAAACCAAGGTACATTTATCTTAACCGGTGCGCTTGCATAATCAGTTTCGTATGCACCATTCTCATCCTCTGCTATTATATACACATAATAATCTTTTCCACACATCTTATCTGAAATACTTGTAGGAAGTGTAAATGAGTCATTGTCATCCAATGCATCATAAAAGAGCACCCTTGCATTATTAGTATTTCCGGCTGTATATGCTTTGTCTAATATAAGTACTGAGGTCTGCGTAACATTTCCATTATTATTTCCTGTTATAGTATGTGGAATAGTTACTGTATCTCCAGTCCTTGTAACCGTCCCATTGCATGCTATGTCTATATTATCGTCTTGAATTGTCAGTTTATATTCTGCTCCTATCTCTCCCGCAGTACCTGAGATGACAGATGTGAAGAGTACAGATGACAGATTTATATTTAAAGCTGGACTCACCCAAAACCCATCGTTGCTGACAGCGCTGATGAAGATGACCCCTTCCGAACTAATGCTCCCAGCAAGGTAACTATTAGTTTCATTAGCCGAGCGCAACCACCAATTGTAGGCGTCGCCATCTGCATCTTTCTTTATCCTGTTTGATGCACCATTATCTGTCCAACTATATCCATATGCTCCATTGCTGACATCCTCTACATCAAGTAGAAACACTTTATCAGTGTCCAATGCCACATAATTAACAAATGTATTATTTGTCCATTCTGCTACACTTACTCCATCTGCACTATCTGTGGTTAATACATGACTTGCTACTGTACTTTCTGCTATGACATTTTGTTCTGCCACAGAAAAACTATTTGTCATAAATGTTCCATTAAGATATGCTTTTATATCACTTTCTGCCCATTTATTATTATCTGCATCAAATGCACTGCTTGGATTATCTCCTGTCCACAGTACACTGTCGCAGTCAAGAAGCATAGTCTCATAATCAGCGTCACCACTAAATACTGTTGTATTACTGTCAAGTACTCTGTACTTTATAGGCTCTGCTGTGCTATCACCATCTGTATCATATGTTCCAAAATACACATAACTTCCCATCCACGCATCACTTGCATTTGCAGGTACTACTGGGTCTGCTATAATATCAGTTCCTAAGCCTGCTATGAGTTTGGTAGTATTATTACTGTCAGCCGCCTGTACCTTAGTTATGCTCTTTGGCACCATGGGAATGAATCCTATAACTAAGGTAGCAGCAAGGCTTAACGCAATTCCTCTCTTTAATGTTTTTTTATTTTTCATTAAATGTTCCTCCACTACTTTGCAAATTATTTCGTGTATCAAATATACCTTAAATTATATCATACATTAAGTAATATAAAAACAAAAAATGTCTAGAATACGCATTTTTTATTCTTACTTTACTCATCTACCTCAATAATCTCATCTGTGTATTTTCTTCCCATATCGTGACGTTTCTTCCTGTTTTCCACACTGTCAAATACAATGGAAAAATCATAATCCTCCGGATATAATTCAGTCGCAGCCACATGTAGTTTTACTCGTTTATGGTTAATCCATATCTTTTTATCAGAAAGTTGCACCCTAAGTACACCCTTTTCATTGACAGGCATACATACAATACCAATCTTTTTATCAGGATATACCATTACACTGTCACCAATCCTATACTTTGTACTAAGGTCTGTGGTCTTTTTACCAGTCTTGGCTTTCTTAATCTTGTTAGCCGGTTTAATATTACCCTTTTGATTATCATCATTTGACCGAATTTCACCATCTTCATACTCCCAAAATACATAAGTTTTCACTGCTTCTTCGCCATATGCCGCACCAATTGCAACTTTTAGCATACTTTGTGGCATTCCCAATCTGTCTGCGATATAGAATGCGCAGCTTTCCCCTGCCTGTCCTGTTATCATCTGATAAGTTGGTCTAAGTGTTTCCTTGTCAAATTCCATTCTTGCATTAAGAATCCCTTCTGTCTTAGCCGCGTATTCCTTTACCTCAGGATAATGCGTGGTAACAAGGAAATTAGCCCTACTCTTTTTAAGTTCTTCCAAAATAGCAATGGCTATTCCCATTCCTTCTGTCGGATCAGTTCCTGAGCCCAACTCGTCCATAATGATAAAACTGTTCTCGTCAACTTCCCTAAGAACATTTAAGACATTCACAATGTGGGCGGAAAATGTAGATAGATTTTCCGACAGATTTTGGCCATCTCCAATGTCGCATAGATAGGAACTATTCATACAGATATCCGCCTGCTTACAAGTCACATGCAATCCGCTTTGGGCCATAATGGAGTTGAGCATTACTGTTTTAATTACTACTGTTTTTCCTCCTGTATTTGGACCTGTTATTACAATTCCTCGGGCATTTTCACCAATATCAAACTGAAGTGGTACTGCTATGTTTTTATCCATTAATGGATGTCTTGCATCAACCATATGAATTATTCTCTCGGTATTAATTGAAGGCTCCACTCCATCCATATCTATACTAAGTTTTCCTTTGGAAAATATAAAATCCAGTTTTTCTATCATTTCCAAATCTTCATATATTGCAGATGCATTAGCCAAAACAAGCGTTGACAATGTGTAAAGAATTCTGTATACCTCGTTTTCCTCATCTATTTTTAAAAGTTGCAGTTTCTCATAATACTTCGCCACCCCCGAAGGTTCAATAAATAATGTATTTCCTGTGGTAGATTTATCTATTACCGTTCCCGGTACCTTCAGTTTATACTCTTTTTTTACAGGAACACATATCCTTCCATTTCTAAATGTGGCATAGTTATCAGTCATATAGTTTTTGCCGGAATGAAGCACTAGGTCAGCCTTTTTTTTCATCTGCTCTTCGCATTTTGTCATTTGCTTTCTTATTTGCTCTAACTCCTTAGTAGCATAGTCATCAACTATCCCACCACGGATTTTTTCACTTATTTCTTCTGCAAGTTCTTGTATTTCATTTAGATTTTCATCGTAAAAAGCCAAAGAGTTATCATAGGCTCTTCCCCTTGTGAGATAATCCTTCAACCTTCTTATCGCCACCAAAACCTTTTCCACACGCTCTAACTGATAGGGCGTAAGGCAGTCTCCTTTTTCTACGACTGTTAAAACATCCTTTATCTCAGATACATTTTGAAGTGGTGGTGTTCCAACCTTTTCAAGCATATTTCTTGCATCTGTGGTGTCTCTTAATTGCTTCTTTAATTCGCTTTCAGAAAAATACAATTTGCTCTCTTGTATCAGTTCCTTTGCATAATCTGTAATGGCTAAATCAGCCCAAATATTTTTAATCTTATCAAATTCAATTTGTTTGTCTATATTCATCTCTAAATTATTCCTCGTCTTTCTTAATTCGCATTTAATGTTGACTTCGTGCGTCGCACTCTCACAATTATTATATAAATAAAACCATAGTAACCTTAAAATGCATTAAGATACTATGGTTATGCCATATTTATATAAATCTATAATCATCATATTCTAAGCAATTGTAAGGCAAATGGGCAGACTTCTAGCGTGAACTAAAAGACTCTACCACAACATTTATTCTGTTATCTTATCCTTTACAATTACAATTAACAAACAAATATCTCCTTTAATACTTTTTCTTTATAGTACAATAAAAGAACACTCAAATCAAGTATGGATTTTTCGTACAAAATGGTATAATATAAAAAACAAAAGATTACTTATCAATTAATTAAAAGGAGGCATAATATTTTATGAATAGCAGGCTTTTTATTTCAAGAATAATAGCTTCATTTATGTGCATTGTTTTTGTTATAACCTTTTTATTTGCTGGTTTTATCCAAATGCCCAAAGTTAATGCTAAGGACGGCATTCCTAATCAAGACATAAGTGATTCTCTATCCAATATCTCTGTTAATATTGTTCATACCGACAGTGATATTGTTTGTGTTAATAACAACTTAGGGGTAAATCCCTTATATAACAACCAGCATTATACTGTAGAAATAAATTGGGAAATTGAAGCAAACAAATATGACAATCATGTAGAACCGGGAGATTATTTCTGGTTAGATATCAGCAACAGTTATTTTTCTTTTTCTAATTCAATTGGTGAAAGCCCATTAAAATACGATAATGGAACAGGTGAGAAAACTATTGGTTACTGGAAGATAGAAAATAACAAAATATATTGCCGTTTCTCGGATGACTGCACATTTTTCACACAAGTCTCAGGTTATTTTGAAGCCACAGGAACATTTTACAGTTCTAACCAAGGTACTACTACCATTACATTAGGTGGAGAAGATATAGACGTTTCTATGAACCCACCAAGTACAGGCTTTCCATTTGCTGGAACAGGTTCTCCTACATGGAACGGTGGAACTCTTAGTAAATTAGGCACTCACTATCAAGGTGATGATTATTTAGGTTGGAGCCTTTATGTCAACTTTGATAACGCTGTAAAAGTTGCCAACAACATTACTCCAAGCCCCCTAAATAATGTAATTGTAAGAGACGACCTACCAGACGATTTAATTGTTAATAATGTTTTATTTCTTACTCCAATTAATCATCCAAAAGATGAATATTCATTGTCAAGTCAGTCAGCTTTTAAACTTGATTTAACTAGCCAGATGACAAGAAAGGATGAATCTGAGTTTTCATCTACAACTGAATGGGAGGAGTATATCAATACCCATGCAAAAACTTATGGTGTATCGCTAAATAATAAGACACTTATTGCAAATCTTGGCAATCTTCCAGGCTCACTACACATGGCCAATGATAAAGCAGCATTTAGAACCTTGCTTACAACTAATTACAATAATTTTTCCGAAGATGAATTAGATGCACTTGTAGATATATATTATGATACTAATACAAGCTCTTATCCTGTATACGCCGTACAAGTATATATCAAATCAAAAAGTAACAGTTCATCTGGTGCATTTGCAAAAGATTCATACACTAATAGTGCAACATTAGAATCTGACAGTGTCGATACAAATGCCAGCGATTACTTGGAGGTGGAAAATGTTAATGCCGGAATCCAAGGAATCACTCCTAAAACAGCAGTTCTTATTAAGAAGGATGCAGACACAGGAGAAGTCATATCTGGTGCTTCCTTTAAACTTCAGGTATTAACAAATAGTAATTGGACTGATTATACCCCAACTTCCGGAGATGCGATAAGGGTAACTGATTCTAACGGAAGGGTTACATTTGAAAACCTTGAAACAGGTACATACAGATTTATCGAAACTGAAGCTGCTGCATCATATGATATTAATAGTGTAGATTATTCCGCTGACTCATTCACTGTGGCAATCTCCGATACACAAGGTCATGAAATAACCGCAACAAATGCAAAATTAGCGGATGACGACGATAACCCTGATGGTAACAACCCTGATGGCAATAACCCTGATGACAACAATCCTGATGGCAACACTCCTGATGGCAACGACCCTGATGGCAACGACCCTGATGGCAACAACCCTGATGGCAACGACCCTGATGGTAACGACCCTGATGGCAACGACCCTGATGGTAACAACCCTGACGGCAACGACCCTAGCGACGATATCCCTGACGGCAACGACCCTGATGGTAACGACCCTGATGGTAACGACCCTGATGGCAACAACCCTGACGGCAACGACCCTAACAGCGGAGAACCAGAAGATGACACCATCGTAGATACTGGAGACCATTCTAGTATTAATACATTTCTAATTATAACGATATTGTCATCAATCACCTTGTCAGTGACTTTTATTCTAAAAAAAAGACATGACATATACTAGAATTTACCCATATTAAAAATAAGCAGTTGCCTTAGTTTTTATACTAAGGCAACTGCTTATTTTTTACTTTCTAATCTTCCATTAATCAAATCAGCATTCATAAAACTTATTTTTTGAAGTATCAAAGAGTATACATCATTAACCATTATACATTCTCCATTTTCCATTTTATCAAATAATAATCTTATTTCCCCACTTTCATATCGCTTTCTTATAATCTCACCTAATCTAGTCATATACTTATATATCTTAGTGAGTTTAATCCCAGTCTCTTCCCCATGGTCCCTAATATAAGCAGATTTTGCAAAAATGTAATATTCATTGCCTTCGTCTGAATCATCCATAAAGTCATAGAGTTTGTTCAAGTCTATCTTAATATCCTCTACTCTTATTACTCCTCTGTTCTCTGGTTCGAAAAGCGAAAGATAACTGTCTTCGTAGATTTTCAACCTTTCTTTTTCCTCTATCTGCAAGGCTTCTTCATAAGATACATTAGCCTTTACTACACCCTTTTTCTCTTCTTTCTCAGCCCATTTAATAAATTCTTCTTCTGTCATCATTCCTTGTCACCTCTTCCATGTAATCTTACTTCCACCTCATCCCTAATCTCTAGCCCATTCTCCCTTACCTCACAGTCCATAGCAACAACCTTCACTCCTGCCTTAACAGCACTTCGAAGTGCCCCGCCAAATTCCGAATGAGTTTCATCATTAGGAGAAAAACTTTTAATTCCCTTCATCTGAATAACAAAAAGAATATATGCCTCATATCCCTCTTCCATACATTTTATAAGTTCATTAATATGCTTTACCCCTCTAAGTGTTGGTGCATCAGGAAAACTTGCCCTTCCATCATGTTCTAATGTAACACCTTTAACTTCAAGAAAAGCTTTTCGCTCTCCATCTTCAATATAAAAATCAAACCTTGAATCACCATAGGTTACTTCCCTTTTTATAACTGCATTTTCAGAGAAAACATTTCCCTTCTTAAGCCATTCATCTGCAACCTGATTAGGAACCTGAGAGTCAATATTAATAATCTTATTATCACAAGGAAGCTCTTCCTTAACCGCTGCCACCAAATCATACTTGGTCTTTCGCTTTGGATTATCACTTTCTTCTAAATACACAGTTACACCAGGCTTTAGAATCTCTTTGCATCTTCCTGTATTCTTAACATGAACAATTTCTAACTTTCCATCAATCTCCACATGGGCTATGAAGCGATTGGGGCGTTCTTTGAATATTCCTTTAACTATTTTTTTATATTTCATATTAATCTCCATTCCAATATTACCACTAAGATAATTCTATTTCTATCTCTACAAATCCACCCAATGCATATATTGTTTCATAATATATCCCAACACCATCTTCCATCAAAAACATTGTGTCTGTAGTTTTACAGTATTCCAATATATTCTCATTACTCATTTCTTTTATATACTCATAAATATCAATATCCACCTGTTCTTTAGCACTTTGTAACATCTTATCTATAAACCCTTCATTTATATTATATCGCTCAGAAATGTTAATCTCTTTTCCAGTATTCAAATCAATATTTAAAGTTCTTGCAGTGTGAGAAGGATGTGCAGTGCCCTTAATATTATAATAACCTGTAATTACAACACTTAAAATATCCTTGCTTTGCAACATAATCTTATAATTCTCTTCTATTGTTCGTTCTTCGTAAAACTCATATTCTTTATTATATAAAGGCACTTCGTATCCAAGTTCCTTTACAGTTTTCATGGCAAATTCTGTAATTTTCTCATTAATCTCATACCTGTTTTCTTCTAACTGGGGATAGGTTATCTTATAATTCAGATTATTTTCATTAAATAAATATGTTTTAGGTGTTAATTGAATATCTTTATTTTCTTCTAACTCACTAGTTGTCTCTTTTGGTTTGGCACTTTTTGTTTCAGCCACTTTATCTTTGCTACCACAACCAACACTAAATACACAAATCATCATCAGCACAATCAACAATTTTCTTTTCATATATCGACGTCCCTTTCCATTACCATACTACCACTTTCCAAGCATGGTTGTTTGACATAAATTTCTTAAACCTAATAATAACTATGTAGAACAAAGAATCTCGCTTGCGAGATTCTTTGCGCCCTCGCGGTATTGCGTAGCAATTAACTTACTTACCGCGAGGTGCGCATCCTTAGCGGAGCTTCTTTTTATTGCATAGGAAAGTTTTGAGGACTTTCCTATGCAATAAAAAGATAACATATAGAACCACCTTCATCAAAAAGTAGTTCCATATGTTATAAGTTCTTCTATAGACCATCAAGTCACTTTACTTCACACATCCGCGAATCTCCTCAAGACTCTTAATGTTATTCTTAATCATAAACTCTCTAATTCCATCAACAACCTCAACTGTTGCAAATGGATTGTTAAATGTAGCTGTACCAACAGACACTGCTGTTGCACCTGCCATAATAAACTCTAAGGCATCATATGCATTGGCAATACCGCCCATACCAATGATTGGCACATCCACTGCATTAGCCACCTGATATACCATTCTTACTGCCACAGGCTTAATTGCAGGGCCAGAAAGTCCGCCTGTCTTATTAGCAAGGACGAATTTTCTTCTGTCTACATCAATCTTCATTCCTGTTAATGTATTAATTAAAGAAAGTGCATCTGCTCCACCTGCAACCGCTGCCTTAGCCATAACAGTTATATCAGTTACATTAGGACTAAGTTTCATAATAATTGGCTGTTTTGCCTTAGCCTTACAAGCAGCTGTAATTCGCTCTACTGCCTTAGGATCCTGACCAAAAGCAATTCCACCTTCCTTTACATTAGGGCATGAAATATTAATTTCAAGTAAATCTACCGGCTGGTCTGCAAGACGCTCAACCACCTCAACGTAATCAGATTCAGATTTACCACACACGTTAACGATAATCTTAGTGTCGTATTTCTTAAGAAATGGAATATCTCTTTCTACAAACACATCAATACCAGGATTTTGAAGACCTACTGCATTAATCATTCCACCATAAGTCTCTGCAATTCTTGGAGTATTGTTACCCTGCCATGGAATATTAGCCACACCCTTAGTTGTAACTGCTCCTAATTTACTTAAATCAAATAAATCACTATATTCTGCTCCTGAACCAAAAGTTCCTGAAGCTGTTGTTACAGGATTGTTCATTACAACGCCTGCAATATTTACACTCATATCCGGAATAAATGTACTCATTAAATTTCCACCTCCGTTGCTTCAAATACAGGACCATCCTTACAGATTCTCTTGTTATTAACATTAGTGTGGTGGTCTTTTTCCTTAGATTTGCATACACATGCAAGACATGCACCAATTCCACAAGCCATTCTCTCTTCTAAAGAAATATATGCTGTAATGTTGTTAGCCAAAGCATACTCCTTAATACCTCTAAGCATAGGTGTAGGGCCGCAGGCAAATATAACATCACCCTCTACAGCATTAGCCTTAATGGCATCAATTACATTTCCTTTGGTTCCACAACTTCCATCCTCTGTAGAAATATACACATTACCAAGACCTCTAAATTCGTCATTAAGGAATAATTCATCTCTATAGCCAAGTACTATATTCTTCTCACACTCTAATTCTCTGGCAAGTCCAAGCATTGGTGGGATACCTATTCCACCACCAATAATAATAGCCTTCTTGTCATTAAGAATAGGGAAACCATTTCCTAAAGGTCCCATAATCTCTATGTCATCTCCTACGCTGTAGCCTGACATTTCCTTAGTACCTTCGCCTACAACACGAAATACTATTCTAATACATCCATTTGCCTTGTCTATTCCACAAAGACTTATAGGTCTTGGAAGAAGCTTTGCAGAGTCCTTACAATATACATTAACAAACTGTCCAGCCTTTGCATTAGTAGCTATATCAGGACAACCTATTACTAAGCTAATTATATCTGTGCCTAAGATTTCTTTTTTTAGAATCTTACAGCTTTGTTTATTAATCTGTGACATATTAATCTCCAATTCGTATTTTTTATCCTATATTCTAAGACAGTAGTGGCTTTTACACCACTACCTTCTAATCAGAATTCAACGGATTTTATTTTCCAAGTGCACCATTAATATCAGCAATCATATCTTCTACAGCTGCTCTTGCTGCGTCAGCGTGATTTGCTTCACCATACTGTGCATATTTTTCCTGCTTATATGCTGCAATGATACCTCTAGATGAGTTAACAATTGCTCCAAGTCCATCCTCATTAAAGTATGGAGCAAGGTCAGAAGCCTTACCACCTTGTGCACCATATCCCGGAACAAGGATGTATGTCTTAGGCATAATCTTACGAAGAATCTCGCCCATCTTAGGATAAGTTGCACCAACAACTGCACCAACATAACTATATTCATCACCCATATGGTCTTCACCCCACTGAGCAACCTTTTCACCAACTAATTCATAAAGTGGACGTCCATCAACTAACCTGTCCTGGAACTCACCACTTGAAGGATTAGAAGTCTTAACAAGTACAAATATACCTTTGCCTTCTTCCTTACATACATCTACGAAAGGCTTAACACCGTCTGTACCAAGATAAGGATTAACTGTTACGAAATCTTCTTCAAAGCCTCTGCATACTGTATTACCTACTGTAACCTTACCAACATGTCCATTAGCATATGCAGCTGATGTAGAACCAATGTCACCTCTTTTAATATCACCAATTACTACAAGTCCTTTTTCCTTACAGTAATCAACTGTCTTCTTAAAAGCGATAAGACCTTCGATACCAAACTGCTCGTACATAGCAATCTGTGGCTTAACCGCAGGAATTAAATCATATGTTGCATCAACAATCTCTTTGTTATACTGCCAAATAGCCTCTCCTGCTGCCTGTAAATTCTCACCATATTCCTTAATCTTAGCATCTAAAATGTGCTTTGGAACATACGAAAGCATTGGATCAAGTCCCACAACAATAGGTGCATTTTTTGCTTTAATCTCTTTAACAAGTTTGTTAATCATAGTTTTCTCCTTTATCATCAATAATATTATCGCAAATTCATTACCCTTATAGTATTATTATCTATCATATACAACCTTACCAGAAACTAAGGTCTTTTCTATTGTACCATAAACTTTATAATTATTAAATGGCGTATTCTTACCCATCGACACAAACTCTTCACTATTAATAGCATACTCTGTATCAATATCACATATAACAAGGTCTGCTACTGCTCCCTTTGATAAATGTCCCTTGTCAATTCCAAGAACCTTTGCAGGGGTAAGACTCATTCTGTCCGCCAAATCTAAAAGACTTAATTTACCCTTTTTAACTAGTTCTGTATATGACAGGGCAAATGCTGTCTCAAGTCCTGTTATTCCAAACGGTGCTTTAGCAAAACCTAAAGCCTTTTCCTCAGCACTGTGTGGTGCATGGTCTGTAGAAATACATCCCATCACGCCACTATAAAGACCTTCTTTAAGTGCATCCACATCTTCCCTTTCTCTAAGTGGCGGATTCATCTTGTAATTAGCATCATCACAAGGAATATCCTCTGTTGTAAGGGTAAAATGATGTGGACAAACCTCTGCTGTTACAAAAAGTCCCTCTTTCTTAGCCAGTTCAACCATCTTAACTGAATCCTTAGTTGAGCAATGGCAAAGATGCAACTTAGCCCCTGTCTCCTTAGCGAGTAAAATATCTCTTGCAACAATTATATCTTCTACCTGATTAGTGATTCCATTTACACCTATTTTATCAGCAAATGCACCTGCATTAGCAACTCCGCCTCTGACAAGATTCTTATCTTCACAATGAGCAAGTACAACGATTCCAAGCCTTGCAGCTTCCTTCATAGCCTTAGCATACACTGCGCTGTCCATAACTGACTTACCATCTTCGCTTATTGCCAGTGCACCTTCCTTAACCATACCTTCAATATCTGTTACTGTAGTTCCTTCCTGTCCTAAAGTCACAGCACCTACAGGTACAATGTTAACCGGCGACACTTCCTTTGCCTTATCCATAATCCATTTAACCATCTGTGGACTGTCAGTGGCAGGCTTTGTGTTAGGCATAGGACAAATAGTTGTAAATCCACCTTTTGCCGCTGCCATAGAGCCTGTCTTAATGGTCTCCTTATGCTCAAAGCCAGGTTCTCTAAGATGCACATGAAGGTCAATAAATCCTGGGAAAATGTATTTATCTGTTGCATCAATAATCTCATAATCTGCTACATTGTTTACAACATCTTCTAATGCCTTATTGCCTTTAATAATACTTTCAATTACACCATCTTTAATCACAACAGTGCACACTTCATCAATCTTATTCTTTGGGTCAACTACATGACCATTTTTAATTATTATCATCTTCATCATCCTTTAAATAAGTTTCTACTATAAATTTAGGTCTTGCCTTGGTCTCCATATACATCTTACCTATATATTCTCCCACAATACCAATTGCCAGAAGCTCAAGGCCGCCAATTGCCCATATTGACACAATAAGTGAGGACCATCCAAGCACTGTATTACCTAGGAAATGTGAAATCAACGAATATATAAGCATGGCAATGCTTAGAGTAAAAATAATTACACCTAGTGCCATAACCATTCTAATTGGCTTTACACTAAAAGAGGTTATTCCATCAAGGGCAAATGAAAGCATCTTCTTAAGAGGATATTTTGATTCTCCAGCAATTCTTTCATTGCGCTCATAATATACTATATCATTCTTAAATCCTACCAATGGAACCATTCCACGAAGGAATACATTGTACTCCCTAAAATTCATAAGTTCCTTTACCACTCTTTTACTCATAAGTCTGAAATCTGCATGGTTGTAGACAATGTCCACGCCTAGCATCTTCATTATTTTGTAAAAACCCTGAGCTGTGGTTCTTTTAAAAAACGTATCTTTTTTTCTTGAACTTCTCACACCATAAACTACTTCATTACCCTCATGATACTTTTTAACCATCTCATCTATGGCATTAATATCATCTTGCAAATCTGCATCCATAGATATTGTAATATCACAGTAATCACTTACTGTATAAAGTCCGGCTAGTAAAGCATTTTGATGTCCTTTATTTCGCGACAGACTTATTCCCTGTACTAGTTCATATTCCTTAGCAAAGCCTGAAATAATCTCCCATGTTTTATCCTTTGAACCATCATTCACATAGACAATTCTGCTATCGTTACTTATTAGTTTTTGCTCTATCAGAGATTTCATCTTTTCTAGTAACTTTTCGTTAGTAATTCCAAGCATTTCCTCTTCATTGTAACAAGGTATTACTAAATACAGTTTCTTATTATCTCTCATATCCCTGTCTCCATTCCTAATCAATTTGTACTATGGTAACCTTTCATATACAAACCTCTTATATTTTATCAATAATAGCATATATTGTCCACTATTTGCACCAACAAAAGTCCGAAAAAAAACCTGATATTAACGAAATAATCTTCATTAATATCAGGATAAATTCTACTTTAATCTCTCAAAGAAATCTTATAACCAAACTTCTCCTCTGAAATCATCATTAACTACATAGTATACTTTATTATCTTCAGCTTTAACATATGCTACTAAGTTCTTGATAGAAGTCTTTTTGTTACCTGCTGCTACATAATCATTAACTGCCATCTCATAAATTGTCTCTGCTTCGTAATCCTTGTCAGAGAACTGAACATGCATATTAACTTTCATAGTTGCTTTCTTAGTTGTCTCTTTCTTAGCCACTTCAGCCTTCTTTGCTGGTGCTTTCTTTGCTGTCTCTTTCTTAGCCACTTCAGCCTTCTTTGCTGGTGCTTTCTTTGCTGTCTCTTTCTTAGCCACTTCAGCCTTCTTTGCTGGTGCTTTCTTTGCTGTCTCTTTCTTAGCCACTTCAGCCTTCTTTGCTGGTGCCTTCTTTGCTGTCTCTTTCTTAGCTGCTTCAGTCTTCTTTGCTGGTGCTTTTTCTACCTTAACTTCTTCAACTACAACAGCTTCTTTCTTAGTATCTTTAGATGTTGCCATAATAATCTTCCTCCGTATATACAAATACATTTGTTAAATTCCTACATTATATTATCCCATATATAAACAAAATGCAAATCCTTTTTTTAAAATTGTCATTTTATAATACAAAAGAGGGAAAACTCCCTCTTTTTGCAACATTTTATACAACAAAAAATTACTTTTTACTTAAAAGCGAATCTACTATTGATACCAGTTTCCCTATCTCTGGTTTTGATAATTGAGCATCTGCTCCTAGTGACTCTCCTTTTCTTCTCATATCTTCATTAACCAAAGACGAGAATATTATCACTGGAATATCCTTAAAATCCTCATCCTCCTTAACAAGTTTTGTAAGTCTGTGTCCATCCATTTTTGGCATCTCAATATCTGTTATAATACACTTGCACTGACCTACCATCTTGTTTTGTTTTAAGTTATTAAGATATTCCCATGCCTCAAATCCATCTTGTTTTGCCACAACATTAGAGTATCCTGCCTGAGTAAGACATTCATGAATCTGTGCTGATAAAAGATGTGAATCTTCTACCATAAGAATTGGAATAGTACTTCTCTCTCTAGGTCCAAGTTGAGTAATCTCTTTCTTATTAAGTCCTGTTATTGGGCTTATATCAAATATTATCTTTTCAAAATCAAGAATAACTATCAGTTTTCCATCAATTCGCACAATACCTGTAGCAACACATGACTCATCGCCAAGAGTATCATCTGGCTTATTAATATCATTCCAAGATATTCTATGTATTCCATTAACAGTATGTACATGAAATGCTACAGACAATTTATTAAAAGCTGTAACTATATACATATCGTACATTTCTTTTCCTGATGGTGGCATATTAAGAACTCTTGCCAAATCAACTGCTGTGATAATACTGTCTCTTGGCATAAACACACCCTCAATACATCTATGAGCGTTTGGAATAAGTGTTGGTTTTGTATATGGTAAAATCTCCTTTACCTTAGCAACATTAATTCCGTAATAATTACCATTAACGGTAAACTCCAATAATTCTAATTCATTAGTTCCTGATTCAAGTAAAATACCTTCTGCCATACTAATCTCCATTCATCTAAGTGCTTTATTCTGTTAATACATAAAACTCAAAACTATTCAACATTCACTGAATCTATATCCAATGTATGAATCGTTCTTCTCTTAAGTCTCGCCTCTTCAGATGCACGCAAGATATAATCTTTAATCTGAGTTGCATTCTTAATCTGCTCTAATCTAAGTTCCGGATGAGTATTATCTCCTGTAAAACACACAATTGTTCCAAGTTTAAACATTCTCTCAAGTGGTGTTTTCTTAAGGCGAACATCCTGTATCTTATACATATACGCTTCATCTTCAACAACTGTAAGAAAACCTCTTTTAATATTAACTTTTTCTTCAGTTATGGTATAAGTTGTAAAACACCATGGTAATCCTAAAAACTTAGTTCTTTTCTTTTCAACAAACATCTCTTTCCTCCATTATTATCCTAGTTTATTAACTAACTGCTCGTATTTTTCTTTTTCAGTTTTCATTGTAATCCCAACGGATTCTATCTTTACATCTTCGTTAACCTGAAATACCAGTACTGCTTCCTCTACATTACCCGCTTCTATATCCGTATCAAGATATAAAAAGTCGTTGTCTAAAGCAGTCATTAACGGATTGTATTTATCTTTTTCATTAACCACAATCTCATAATCAACCATCTGAGCAGTTAATTTCACATTCTTATCCATCTCGCTATTGTTCTTCAATGAAAAATACACCATCATTAGTTTAGTGCCTTCTTTTGGTTCTAAAACAAATGAATCACTCAGACTATAATTATCTCTTATCTCATATCCTTTCACCTTGACATCTATACCACTAACACCAATAATTACAGACGGATTATCTGTTGTATTATCATTGGGCTTTGCAGTAACTTCCGGTTTATTAGTACCTTGATTACTGTCCTGATTTGGCGAAGCAGATTCTTCTGGTGGTTTAGTTGTTACAGAAGGTGGAACTGTAACCTTGGGTGGCAATGTTATTACAGGAATTGATTCTATTTCATAGTCAATGTTAGCATCATGCTCTAAGACCATATTCGCCATATAATCAATTACTATTTTTTCTTTTTTATCCGGTAATTCAGTAGCACTGACACATCCTACTAAAACTGTGGATACTAATAATATGCCCGACCACAAACCTATAGTTTTTTTCAATATATTACCTCCCTGATTTGCTGTCATTACTGATTACATTTTACCACTTTCGTCACTATTCGGCAACTAATATTTAAGAATAAAGTATTAAGTCAAATAAAAGGCAAAATGCTTTTATTCACATTCCAATTCAAACCAAAAAACTACTCCGTTTTTTACATTTTCAACCCCACATGCTCTATTATGAGAATCCATAATTGCTTTTACTATAGACAAGCCTACTCCACTTCCACCATATAATCTCGTTCTGGCTTTATCAACCTTATAAAACTTAATCCAGACCTTTTCAAGTTCTGCCTCAGGTATATGTTGTCCTGTATTATAAATACACACCCTCAGATTCTTTTCTTTTTTCTCATAATATATATTTATAATCTTTTCAGCATCTTTCTCCTTTTCTTCTGATATACTAACATGATTAAGAGCATTACTTAAATAATTAGTAATAACCTCTTCTATCATATATTCATCCGCCCATACATATTCTTCTTTTTCACCAAACAACACTTTTGCTTCTTTTTGCTCAATAAGAATTGATGATGATGCGATTATTCCGTTAATAACTGAAGTAATATCAAACCTTTGGATATCCACCTTGTTGTCTCCAAATTCAATGTGATTTAAATCTAACAGTTTTTTCACCATTGCATTCATCTTGGCTGCTTCATCAATTATTACTTCGCAATAATAATTCCTGCTTTCAACATCATCTGAAACATTTTCCTGCAGTCCCTCTGCATATCCTTGAATAAGTGCAATAGGTGTTTTTAATTCATGGGATACATTGGACAAAAACTCTTTTCTCATTTCATCTATTTGAGTTTTATGCTCAATATCTTTAGTCAGTTCATTATTAGCAGTTTTAAGTTCTCCAATAGTAGTCTTAAGTCTGTCAGACAGTATATTAATACTTTCACCTAGTTGCCCAATTTCGTCCTTTGTAGACACATTATACTTTGCATCAAAATCCAGTTTAGACATTCTATCCGCTATCTGCGCAAGTTCAAGAATAGGTTTTGAAAAACTTTTGCTTACAATAAGCATTACAATAATACCTATAATCACGGCTACAATTCCAACATAAGCAAGAAATCTGTTGGAAATGTCCGCGCTTTCCTTAATACTCTCTAAGTTAGAACTTATATATATATTCTGCCCTGTGGAAAGTTCACCTACAAGTTCAATGTCGTAAGAGGATATTTTCTCATCATATACTTTATAAATTGTATGATCTGTATATCCTTCTATCTTCTCTACTTTTTCTGTTTCATTCACAAAGCCATTATTAACATACTTTGCAATTTTATCAAACACCTTGTGGTTTTGCACATTAGAAACACTAACCGGGTACTGAAAATCAATTCCAACTTTATTATATTCAGAAAAAAGCCTGTTAAAATTAAAAACATATATGTTTACATTATTAACAGAACTAATACGCTCGATTTTAGAAACTGCTTCTTCATTAAGACGTCCTTCTTCCTCCGCAGAAAAAATATCTTCAACGCTTTTGTATGTATCATTGAGCATATCTAATTTACTTTTTTCATAAAAACTTTGAATAAATGTTTTATTAACCAACCATGTGAGAAAAACAATAGAAGTGATAATTATTATTGTAATTAACGTAAGTTTTGTTCTTATTGAAAATATTCTGGATTTTTTCTTGCTCTTATACATCGAATTTGTACCCCATTCCCCAAATAGTTTTAATATACTCTCCTTTTTCACCCATCTTACTTCTTATTTTTTTCACATGGGTATCAATAGTTCTGGCATCCCCAAAATAATCATAATTCCATACACTATTAAGAATCCTCTCTCTAGAAAGTGCTACCCCTTTATTCGCCACAAAATATGATAATAATTCGAATTCCTTATAACTAAGTTCTATATCTTTTCCATCAATTCGCACCATGTGTGCAGTCTTGTCAATAGTAATTCCACCTATTTCAACAACTTCTTCAAAATTATTATTTCTCTTTAAAATAGCCTCAATTCTTGCAACTAGAATCTTAGGACTAAAAGGTTTGCTAATGTATTCATCCACCCCCAACTTAAATCCTAAAAGTTCATCCTTTTCTTCACTCTTTGCTGTAAGCATGATAATGGGAACTGTAGAGTATTCCCTTATCTGTTTTAAAACTTCCCAACCATCCATTTTAGGCATCATAACATCCAATACTACCATGGCAAAATCATTAGATGCAAAAAAAACTTCCATGGCTTTTTCGCCGTCAGCCGCTTCTACTACTTCATATCCACTTTTGGTCAGAAAATCATTAACCAATTTTCTCATTCTTGCTTCATCATCTACAACTAAAATTTTTTTACTCATATTGACCAAATCCTCATTTCTGGTTTTCTAATTCTTCTAGTTCTTTCTCTTTTTCCTCTAATTCCTTTTCCTTTTCTTGTAACTCCTTTTCCCATGCTTCATATTCATCTACTACTGCATTATAAGCATTATTATAATTAAGCGAATCATTATTTAGTGTTATTACAAACATGGAAATAATAATAGCAATCATAAAAGCAATTACTATCTTATATGTACCAACTTGTCCATCTAGTTTTTCAATTCTTCTTTCGTAGGATTTATTATTTCTTTTAGTTATTCTTACGATTCTATCACTATCACTCATAATTATTACCGGTAATGTATCTTTCTTTATTCCCGGAACTTTCACAAGGACATCATAAATTCTTTTAAGATATGCATATCCTATAACAGTTTTGAAAGTGTTCTCCTCTACCATCTTGTAATATAGTCCAAGAACACTTTTAGTATTGGAGAAATCAAATCTTTTATTAATATAATCTATGGTTTCCTTGTCCTTTAGTGCATTTTCGTATTCTTCTTTATCGAAAAATCTAAATCCGTCTACATCATAATAATCCATACAATCATGCTCCATTTCGCAGAAAAATTACTGCATTACATCATTTCAATATAATTATAGTTTACATAATTAGGGGAAAAATACAAGGAATAAACCTTTGTTGTAAATTGATAATTTTTCAATTATTTTTTGTGCCAATTTAACAAATTTGTTTAAACAAACAAAAATTAATCAAAATAGACTAATTATTTGTTTAAAATTTTTAAAAAAAGTGTTATAATATAAAAACCAATATATGAACCCCGTTGAAATAAGGAGGAATACGGATATGACACAAAGTTACGTACAGTATCTTAATGTAGGTTTAGGACTTATCAATAATACTGAACCAATTTCAGAATGGAACATTGATGAAGCTATTGAATCAGCTCTTACTCTTGATGATGCAGCTTCTGATGTTAGAATAATCGGTTTTAGATTCTACGATATTGAAACAACAACTAATAATGTAATTAGAAGAAGTGGTATCTACTATCTCGAAGGTGAAGTTTTCACATTCCCTAAGATCGATGCAGACATCACTACATTTATGAAGAACACTAATGCTGATTTCCCAAGAGGACAGCAGTTAATCAAGGTTAAAAAACCTTATACTTTAGTTTACAAATACAACGAAGACGATACTATTGTTAATGTTGAAAGCGTAATGGCTAAGATTCAGGGCAAGAAAGAGCAAGAACGTCTTGTTCAACTTAAGCAAGAGATGATTCAGTACAAGAACGATCTCTTACAGGAAATCAAGACTATTCAAGAAGCTATCGAGAACAGCAGTTATCACACTATTGATTTAGTTGAGTTAGACGCTACAGGCTATCCAAAGGCACTTAACATCCTTAACGATAACGGTGACTTTAGCAAACATATTGAGCACTTAAGAAATACTCGTCTTGAAATATTAACTATCGAAAAGAAACTAAATGGTCAGGACGAAGCTTAAGTAATAATAACCTATTAAAGAGAATACATAGTGCTGTTGTATCTTGACAAACCAACATACAACAGCATTTTTCTGTAATAAGTAATTGAAGGAGGTGTACTAATGAACGCAAAAAATATCAAATCAATATTTAGATATTCTATTATGTGTTTATTTGTATGCTTCTTTTTTAATGGTTGCACCAACGTTAATTTGCCAATTGGAAGTATTCCTTCATCTTCCAATGCGCCAGTTACGACAATTCCTACAAACAACCCAACAGATACTCTCTTACCAACTAATGAGGCTTCTAATGAACCTACCATAAATCCTACCAAATCTCCTATGGTTACTCCAACAGCCACCAATGATACTGTTACTAAGCCAACACTCTCACCAACTTTAGTACCTACTAAGAACCCTACAACAACACCTGTTACTAAAGTTCCTACTAAAGTTCCCACACTGGCACCTAGTACTAAAGTTCCTACTAAAACGCCTACAATAACACCTACTACTAAGGTTCCTACTAAGGCTCCCACTAAAACCCCTACAAAACCTCCTACTAAAGCCCCTGTAAAAATTCCTACAATTAACAAGGTAACTTCTCCTGGTAAAACTATATTTACCAACCCTGATAAAACCGTAACTGTAGATATTTCGAACGCTTCTGACGGATACTTTTCTGTTAAGTATTCCGGAAGTAATAGCAAGGTTAAAACTATTGTTACAAAAGGTGATGTTTCATATACATATGACATCAATACTAAAAACTCATATATATATTACCCATTACAATTAGGCAATGGGGCATACAATATAGCTATATACGAGAACATAGGCGGAAAATCTTACATGCAAATATTAAACGAAAGTTTTTCTGCAAAGATTATTAATGAAAACTCTCCTTATCTATATCCTAATCAATATGTCTGGTTTGAACAAAACTCAGCTATAACAAAACTTTCCGCTAATGTGTGTGCGGGATGTGAAAGTGATGTAGAAAAGGTTTCTGCAATATTTAAATATGTAACTTCTAACATATCTTATGATTACAATAAAGCAAAAACTGTTACAAGTGGTTACTTACCAAACATTGATAATATACTTGCCAGCAAAAAGGGCATTTGCTTTGATTACGCATCAGTTTTTGCGGCTATGTGCAGAGCACAAGGATTACCATGCAAATTAGTAACAGGTTATGTTCCTGATGACGGTGATATGGCTTTTCATGCATGGAATCTTATATATACAAAAGAAAAGGGATATATCACGGTAAGTTTTTATATTAAACCTGGATATAACACATTAGACCCTACTTTCTATTCCACAATTAACGACGACAAAAAAGCCGCCGCAAAATTCGGCGACGGCTCTCAATATCAAGTATATAAATTCTACTAACTTATTTTAAACTAAGAATTCTTTTTTTCATAAGTTCCGGATTTGAAGCAAATGTAATGGCATTTGCTTCATTTATTTTTCCTTCTCTGTAAAGACGCAAAATATCTGTATCCATTGTTTGCATTCCCTCACTAGACTGAATTATAGTGTCTATCTGGTGAGTTTTTTCTTCTCTTATCATCGTCCTTATAGCATTATTAGCAAGCATTATCTCAAAAGCCGGTACCAATGTTCCATCTATTCCCGGAATAAGTTGCTGCGAGATAACCGCCTGAAGCACCATAGATAACTGTATTCTAATCTGATGTTGTTGAATAGATGGAAATACATCTATAACCCTGTCAATAGTATTTGCTGCTCCTATTGTATGAAGTGTAGACAATACTAACTGTCCTGTTTCCGCTGCAGTCATAGCGATATTAATAGTTTCATAATCTCTCATTTCACCTACCAGTATTACATCAGGGGCCTGTCTTAGCGCTGCCCTTAAGGCGTTAGCATAATCTTTAGCATCTACTTCTATTTCTCTTTGGCTAATTATTGATTTTTTATGTTTATGCAAAAACTCTATTGGATCCTCAAGTGTAATAATATGTTTTGATTTTGTGGAATTAATCTTATCAATCATACAGGTAAGTGTTGTTGATTTACCACTTCCTGCTGAACCGGTAACTAAAACAATACCTTTATTCAAATCCGCAAGATTTATTATGGAATCAGGAATATTAAGCGTTCCCGGATTAGGAAGTTCGTACATAACATTTCTAAGTACCGCTGCTACAGAACCACGCTGTCTGTACACATTTGCACGAAATCGTCCATAACCTGCTAAAGAGAAAGAAAAATCCTGTTCAGTCTTTAGTTCTTCAATATTGGTATTATCCAACAATGCAAGATCATATATCTGACTTACAAGTTCCTTAGTATCATCACCATTTAACATCTTATCACCGGTATGAACAATGTTCCCGGCTATTCTATATGCAATAGATGTACCAGCTATAATAAATATATCTGATGCTTGTTTTGATAGAGCATCCTTTAAAACACTAATAATCTCCATAAATCATCCTTACCTTTCTCCGTTTAATTCCCATCCCAAAGATTTAATGGATCATCTGTAATTAGTTCAGATGAAGCACTAGTCTTCCACTTATTAATCTCATATTTTCCATCCTTATCAATGTTTAAGCATACCGAAATATTCTTATTATCATCTATATCAACTTGATACTCGACTTTCATCTTGTCACCTTGAATGTTTGCTTTTACGCCATCAATCTCGCAAAGTTGTTCAACAATTAACTCTGTAGGTAGTCCTTGTGATAATGATGTCATAACCATTTCATCGATAAGCCTTAACTTTTCTCTCGCTTGTCTGTCACTTTCATAGTATTTAGCAGTTTCTTCGCATCTTTTATCAGTATATTTTTTATCAATATTGGAACTTAAAAAAGCTAGTACACAAAAACAAGTAAGACTTAGGGCAATGAATATCAAAAATATACTTACCATTCCATTTCCAATTGATAAATTACTGCTCTTTTTCATCGCTGCCCACCCCTTCTTTTTCATTTGAACTTTCATATACACTAGCGTCTATGTCATATAAATCCCCAAAATAGCAACTATATTTCATATTAATCTCAGTATAAATTCCACATTCTCCCTTTATCTCATTTAAAGTTATGTTACATATTACATCATCATTTTTAATTTCAATCTCATGTTTTTCCCCTTCTTCTAAATACTCTTCAACTACATAGCCATTACCTATAAACACTTCATCTATGGCTTCTTTCACTTTCATGCCTGATTTTAAGCATTCTATATAAGACCTTGAAAGATTTGTTGCTTCATCCTTCAATTCATTAACATAGATAATATGATTTGTTCTAGAATAAACAAGCATAACAACAGCAGCAACAATACTCAAAAATACTATTGCTATGATTATCTCAATATAAAAACTTTTTGACTGACTATTTCTAATCTTCTTTGACACTGTTTTGTTCCTTCTTGACTTTTTCTATACCACAATTTACATAAATGTAAGTTTCCTCACTGGAAACATCATCTTTCAAAGTAACCTTTAATAAATCATTCCTCTTTTGTTCAAAAACCATCTCTGACAGTTGGCATATCTTTTCCCCCATTCCCAGTTCAAATTCATTGGTTGCTTTTGTAAGATACTCATACATATTACCTTCATAGCAATACACATAAGTTACATATTCCCCACCTTCATAATTAAGGCAAATGTATTGAATCCCTGTCTCTTCACCTATACGAATTTCCATTGTGTCATTACCGTGAACTTTATTAACTACATACCCTAATGCCGTCTGAGCATTAAAGTTCATATCTGTATGATTTTTAATATTCTTGTAACTATTTGCTCCACTATAGATGAGAATGGACATAAGAACTACAAAGACTATTACAAGACTAAAGGAGAATATATAATTAATATACCTGTAACTACCTTTATACTTTTTCATGCTTAACCTCGCTATTTTTAAATCTTGTTTCAGTACATTATCAAATACCATTCTTTTTAATCTGGTCTATCGTATACCTCATATTGTGGCATAATATTATCGGCAAACACTTCGTAATGCACAAAGTATTTTTCATCTATTCTTAGTCCATAGTTTTTTTCCAGATATTCAATACTAGGCGGGTATACACCTTCTATGGAATAACTCAGCCTAATTGTTTTTCCTATCTGCTCTTTTAACGTAGCTTTGCCACTTTCTTTTGTCGCATCAGCGGACTGGTCCGTAACTAAAACTAACCACCAAAGTAGTAATCCAAAAACAATTACTACTATGAAAAAATTAATATATCTTGTTGCCTTTTTCATAGTCTGCTCCATTCAATGCTTATAAACTACTACATCTTAACTAAACAATTTGTCCCATAACACTCACTAAAGGAAGCATTACTGAAACTAGAATTACGCCAATTATAATTGTAAGTATTCCGACAAATAACGGTTCTATAACCATTACTAAACTACTCATTCTTTCTGAAATTCGCTCATTATACTTATTGCTTATCATTGTCCACGCGTCCTCATAGGCACCTGATTTATAAGCCACTTTAAGAATCTGATTGAATACTCCATCAAATATCTTTTGGTTTGCCAATGATTCTGCCAAAGGAATTCCCTCTTCAACTAATTCCCTTAATTTAATAAGTTTCTTTTCAAATGCCGGGTTAGTATTAATATCAATTGCATAGTCTAATGCTTCTAATGTATCAACACCACTCTTAATCATAAGTGTCATTCCCTTTGCAAATCTGGCAACTGCGTACAATCCAAAAATATCTCTTGTAAATATGCAATACGAGAAAAACTTTTCATATAGTTTTCTTGTCTTAGAATTTTTAAGTAGCACCATTGAAATAATCATTATCACAATAAAAACTGCCAAAACAATTAATACTATCTTGGCAATCATGGAAGTTGAATCCACTACACCATTTAAGGATTCCATAACTGTTGGGTCAAATTGCCTAAAAATATCCGTAAAGACAGGTAACACCTTACCGATCATAACAAGAACAACTGCAAACATCATTATCATTAGAACTAGAGGTTGAATTATCGCGCTCTTTACAGAAGATTTTAATTCGCTCTCATTTTCATAATACTGAGCAAGTCCCTTTAAAACTTCCTCAAGTCTACCTGTAAGTTCACCAATATGAACCATACTTACAACATAGTAAGGAAAAACTTTAGCACTTTCTAACGCCATATATAATGGTTTTTCGTCATTAAGAACCTTAGATATTTTATCAATAATTTGCCTTTCTTTACTATTAGTACAATCATCAACTATAGACTCTACACCATCATGTAAGGATAGACCTGCATTGAGAATTATTGCAAACTGAGTACAATAAAATGATATCTCATCAGCTGTTAGTTTCTTCGCCACAATCTAACACCTTCCCTTCTTCCATTTGCTGCTTAACCCTTTCTATCTCTTCATCAATCTTTTTTTGATATTTTGGATTAAACGCCAGTTCTATAAATTTTTCAGTTGGCACAGGGCGGGAATAATAGTACCCCTGCGCAATATGACAATCGGATTCAAGTAAAAATGCAGCTTGTTCTGCAGTCTCTACACCCTCTGCCACTACTTTAAGTTTCAAATCGTGGGCCATTGCTATTATGTATTTAACAATAGTCTTTCCTTCTTTGGTAAGAGTTGATTTTGATAAAAATTCTCTGTCAATCTTAAGTTCATCTATCTTCATATCCTGTAGCATATTAAATGATGAGTATCCTGAACCAAAATCATCCATTGCAATAGAAAATCCTGAATTTCTAAGTTTAACTAGGATTCTATTCATAAGTTCCGCATCATCAAAATACACTGTTTCAGTTACTTCTAACACTAATAATCTGTGTGGCAAAGAATACTTATTCATCAAATCAATAAGTTTGTCACATAAATGCTCGTCATACATGTGAAGTCTAGATACATTTACAGATATAGGTACCGGAGACCATCCACTGTCTATTATCTTTCTTAATGTCTTACATGATTCTTCCCATATGAACTCGTCCACCTTTATAATGAAACCATTTCGTTCAAATACTGGAATAAACCTTGCAGGAGACATTACTCCTTCAGTTGGATGATTCCATCTAATAAGTGCCTCAGCAGAAATAACCGCTGCCGAACCTATATCATACTGTGGCTGAATATATGCCTCAAACTGTCCACATGCCAATGCTTGTTCCATCTCATTTTCAAACATCTTCTCATCAAGAATATTCTTTCTGAGTCTGGTATCATAGAATGCATATCGTGAAATCTGGTTACCCTTTACTGTTTTAAGAGCTAAGTTTGCCCAGTCACACATAATACCAATATCCACGGTAATATCATCTACCATGTAAATACCGAAAAATGGAACAAACTTAAATTTCATATGATGGTCATCAAATCGTTCAATAAGATGTTCAATGTTACAAATAATATCGCTGATACTCTCATATGTAATACACATACAGAAAATATCGGAATTGATACGTCCATAAGTACCTTTATCTTGCATTTCGCTTCTGATAACAGATGCCAAAAATCTTAATACCTTGTCACCTTCTGAGAATCCATACAAGTCATTAATAAGTTTAAACTTATCTATATCCACTCTGATTATGGCATATTTCTTATCAGGTGCACTATCCATCATCTCTCTTGTCTTATCATAGAAGGACTCAATATTATATACACCAGTTAGCGTATCTACACTATTAATCTTAGCAAACTTTGCAAATTCCCTATGATTAATCATATTGTAATCTAGAATTTCTTTCTCCTTTTGCTCATAGAACACAGGATTATCAAGTGCCAATGTCATAATAACAAATTCATCTTTATTAGTTGTTCCATCCTTTATTGCAGCAATGCAGTACTCCGTCCAAATATACTTATCTTCTTTTGATAACCTTCTAAATAAGTATTTAACTACCCTTTCTGTTTTAAGTGCTTCCCATAAATTTTCAACCTTCATTACTTCTCTAAACTCATCAACTTCATCAGGATGAATTAAATAGTCACTAACACTTCTAATTAATACACTGTAATCACTGTTAAATTCTACTTCTTTTAATTTGTCCGAATTTCCTCCTGTTACATATATGAACTCCTCATCAATTTTCACTCTGTAGATTTCTTCAAAGTTCTCTTCAACTAAAGTCTGTTGTTTATTATCTGCTCTATTTTTTCTACTTTCTTCTATCTGCTCTATTCTTACCGGATCAATCTTGTAGTAGTAAATATATATTCTTCCTGTTTCAACATTTAAATCCGGCATTATTGCAACTGCCCTTGTCCAAACATCCTGTCCTCCCAGTTTTCTAACAATTTCCATGGATACACTTCTTTCCCCTGCTAGGAAGCGTTCTAACAAATTTGGAATAGAAAATGCTCTTGAAAAACTCTCCTTATATTTGTCATCAACTCTACCGGCAATCGCTTTGCTCATCATGGTAGCATAATCTCCACGACTAACGTTCTCATCTACGCCATTTGCATCAGATACATACATGTCGTACTCTCCTGTGCGCGGATTAACCTCTAAAACAAATTCGCATTCATTCTTAATTGCTGCTGACATTCTAAATTCTTTATTAATCACATGACCACTTTGAACATCATTAAGAACTAGAAGTTTTATAAGTTTTGATATACCTGTAAGTTTCGTTATTTCTTTTGGGGTGAGTTCCCTTTCTTTATCAGAATATGTAAAACTAACGGCTCCTATTCTTCTGTCTTCTTCCATAATCACATACTGGTATGCTCCTGAAATTCCCGACGATTCTATCAATATCTTCTGAGCAAAAGAGTAGTCAAGCATATTCTTTTCACTTACAATTGCATATTCTTTTCCTGACGTAAAATCAACAAACGCATTCTCTGCTTCCCCTTCCACATAACTCTTAAATCCTGATAAATCCCATCTCATATCTAGTATAAGGTTATTAAAGTTTGCATTGTACTTATACAGTTCAATGCTAAACAATTCCATATGATATCCAACATAGTCGAATATTAAAGCCATTCTCTTTCTGAAATCAAATTCACTAAAGGCCATTTCCACAACTTTTTCAAAAAGTACTTCTTCAGATTTTGATTTATGCTTACCATTAACATCTTTTTTAGTTTCAGATGCTTGTCCATATATCTCATATCTGTTTTTGCCATTACGCTTTGCAGTATACAATGCGCTATCAGCCTTGTTGTACAAAATATTATAGTTTTCTTTATCACTGGTAAATGCAACACCAACACTAATAGCAACTCTACCTTCTTGTATCTCTTCAATAGTTCCTGTAATCTTGCTTACTCTTTCAATGATAGAAATAACTCTTTCAACAACCATCTGTCGGTCTAAAATTCCAGACATGAACACCTGAAATTCATCTCCACCCACTCGTCCAATTATATCTTCTTCTCTGAAACTTGTCTTTAGAACTTTTGCCATGGCAACAATAACTTTATCTCCAACCAAATGTCCATAAACATCATTAATAGTTTTAAAGTCATCAATATCTATCATTATAAGTGCACTAACACCCTCTACAAGACCTTGTGAAATCTTTTTAGATATCTCTTCTTGTGTACTAACTTTGTTAAGAAGACCTGACATAGCATCTAGCCTAGATTTGTCAAAGAGTTTCTTTTGCTCTTTCTTTAACGTATCTACATCTCTAAGAGCACCTATTATCTTAACAAGTTTTGAGTTATCATTCCATATACCTGTAGCTGTTACGCAATACCATTTTCCATGTACCCCTTTGTAATTTACAAAAAACTCTTTGCTATAATTATCTCCGCTTTTACTATTAGCAACACTTTCAAATACATCTAAATAATCTATATTACTTTCTTTAGGTCCTCTAAAACTTGCACTATCATCTGTATAGACATTCTCTATATCTAGATTCTTTTTGAAAGAAAAAATCATTGGTCCTTCTTCAAATACCTGCTTATACTTATCTGAGAAAAGCATAACATCACTTTCAACATCATATTCAAAGATAATATCTTCCAAAATTTCTGCAATCATTTTGTATTTTTCTCTCTGCAGTTCAATCTGGAATTGTGCTTCCTTTTGTTGTGTTATATCTGATACCATAACATAATAATCTGGGTATCTTGATGCATAATCCTCTCCTGAATATGTGGCTTTTACCATATACCACCTGTTCAACACTTCTTCATGAAGGATATACTCTACATTTTCCTCTTTTCTAAGAGCAACCTCATTAACATAAGACATACTTATGCCTAGTTTTTCATAATTGACAGAAACACCAAATGGATTCTTGTCTGTATCTATTCCCAACAATTCATATAATTGTTCATTTCCATTTCTAATTACAAATTCATCTTCAAAAAGAGTTATCTTTCCAAAACTACCAGGAATTGAGTTTTGCAATTTCTTAAGTTCACTGTTAGATTCTTCTAATTTGCCAATTATCTTTCTTGTATTATCCACATCAACAATAAGACCTACACATACCTCATTGCCATTTTCATCAATTATCTTATTGCCTTTGTCCATAACCCATGCAAAGCTGCCATCACTTTTTCTTATACGATATTCCACTTCATAATAATTGCCTGAAATAAACCATGAATTAATCATCTCAAAGACTTCTTCCACATCTTGTTCATGAATTAAATCATACATATTACCATTACACTCACGCATAAATTCTTCGTAAGAATACCCCAAGAAATTAAGAAGTTCATCTCCTACGTAAGCAAAAGAAAACTTTTTGTCATTATAACATATCTTGGTACCACCTTCTAAACTGGTTGAAATAAGTTCCAAAAACCTTTTTTGCTTGTTCAACTCCATAAGAGTTGTTTTTGCATTACTGATATCTTTAATAATACAAAAATAAACAGGATGACCATTATATGTCTTGTCGGTAATCTTTGCCACAACATTTACCCACAACAAACTTACCTTTTTATCTATAACTCTTATATCATAGTTTACTTCTTGTGGACTGTTGCTAAACAAAGAAATAAGTTTTTCTCTATCTGGAGGATAAATAGTTCTAATACTTTTATTCTCAATAATCTGTTGATATTCGTACTCTGTATATCCCAAATATGAATAATATCTTTCTCCACCTTCGTAAAGAGTAAAATCTTCATCTGCAACAACATATAAACTGGCTTTTATAGCTGTTTTATTAATAGTTTCTAATTCAAATAATGTTTTATGATATTCTTCATTATATTGTGATACATCACTAAGATTAGTAAGAATGATAACATAAACATCTTTGCCATCATTATTATCATTATGTATTCTGCTAACACACATCTGGTATGTGCATTCTGTTGTTTTAGCTACTTCTTCTCCATTGCTTAATACATCACTTACAATAACATCCTCAAATTCTAATGTATTACCATAATTGCTTCCACCAAATTCTTTAATTCTTTTCACTGAAACATCAGACAAAATCTCCGCTAAACCAATCTTTCCTGCTCTTAGATTAGTTTTATTCACATTAAGTTGTACTGCAGCTGCACCATTAATATCTAAAATTGTCAGTTTATCGTCCATTATAAATCTGGCAAAACCATTGTTTATCTTTAAAGCATTGTTTTTTATACTGTTTTTAGCCTCTTTATTCATTGCACCATCCATTGTATGAATCCTTTCAGTCCTGTTCTAAAAGCCACATATGGCTTTTAACATTATTCTCCCACTTTTAATAACATAGATAGTTTAATTATATATATTTTTAACAAAACAGTCAACAAAACTTAAAGGTTTATTGTGAGAATTTAAGAGCATTTTTTATAATAAATATATAAGTTGATTTTTTATAATGATAAACTTATAATAACTATATAAAAGCACATTTTTTTTACATATCAACAACTAATGGAGTTACTTTATGAAAAGAAAAACAAATTCTTATTTTTTGAGTCTAATACTTTTATTATCACTAGTGGCGTTCTCTGGTTGCTCTATGATTTTTGGCAAAAAAAAGCCAGAAGACGAACCACTTAAAACTCACACTGAAAACGGAGTCAGTTATGATGTACCTGAATCCTATGTATCTACAACAAAAGTACTTTCTAACAATACACAAGCCAGTGTTTGGACAAATGACCCTGAAGAACTAGATATTGCATTCACACTAACTACACTCAGTGCCAATGATATAAGTCTTAAAGACTTTAACTGGATTGCTACTGGATATTTTTCTGGAAAGGTAACCTTTATGGGACAGACAGTAACAGTATCTCCAAGTGTCCAGAATCCTAAAGTTATAGCATCAGAGGATGTAACAATTAATGGTAATGCAGGATATAAAACTAAAGTTACATATGATTATACAGGATTCAAGGAACCATTTAACGTAACAGAAACTGTATATACTTTTCAGATAGACGACACTATTATTTATATGATTTTCAGTAATAAAAGTACCGTTTATAGTGATTACAAACTTCTTATAGATAAAATTGTAGAGAGCGTTAAACTTGTATAGTAGATTGTAAAACTACATGAATCCACTGATATTCTAATGGATGTAAATAACCAACAATACACCCGAAGGTCAATGTCATTAAGTTAAGGATAAAAAACACCCCATTCACTCATTTTAGTGAATGGGGTATTTTTTTGTAAAGTTAATAAAAAGCCATAATCTTATGAATATGGCTTTTTATGTATAATTGTAATACATACATAAAGAGATATTTGTTCTAATCAAACAGTTATAATCTAATACACTCTTACAGTGTTTAAAATAATTAGTCCTCATATGGGAGAGCAAAAATGGCAATCACATAACCAATAACTGCAATCCAACTTATAATAGGTATAAAAGCAATGACAATTAGAATCACTCTAATTATAGACGCTTTGATACCAAATCGCTTTGCAAATCCACTACATACACCTGCAATAACTTTTCCTTCACGTGATCTTGCCAATGAATCTGACTGTGTGCTTGTACTACCTGCCCCTAAACTTGCCCCTTTTGTTTGACTTATTCCACATTTGGTACACAACACAGCTTTACCATTCATTTCAGCACCACATGCCTTACAATATGCTTTTTCTGCTGTTACTGGTGTCTTAATTGAAATGCCACATTTGACACACACCGCTGCTTCATCTTGCATTTCACTTCCACAATGTCTGCAATACTTCATAACTCTTTCTCCTTTTTGTAATTTTGATTTTCATATAAAAATAAATTCCTGTATTTAGTTTATTTAAATACATCATAATAATTTCAAAATATATTTTACTGCAATTTGCGGTAAATGTCAACCAATAATATTTCTTTGGTTATAATTAGTAGTATTAAAAACACAATCACTCTATATTGAAAGAGGTAAGATATGTATCATAGAATTAGAGAATTAAGGGAAGAAAAAAAAATAACCCAAAAGAAAATGGCACTTATGTTAAATTGTTCCCAGCAAGTATATAGTAATTATGAATTAGGACAACGAGATATTCCCACAGACATATTAATAAAACTCGCACAATTTCATAAAGTATCAACCGATTACATTTTAGGATTGAAGAATGAGCCAAAATAGACTGTTCAGCATATGACGTTTATTTGGTTCATTTTTTTGCTTTAGTGGAAATGTTTTTTAACTTTATTCAACAGAAATAGTATGTATTCAAGAGTTATTGAGATTTCAAAAACAATATGCATAAAAAGAGCACTTAAAACAGATAAAAAAAACTGTTTTAAGTGCTTTTATTTCATATATTTCTACACAAAAGTAGCATTTTTATGAAGTTTTTGCCTATTTACGGAATTTCAAACAGTATCGTCATGGCAAATCCACCTATGAAACAATAAAATTCCGATTTAGGCTCCTCTAGTGGAGCTGAGGGGAATCGAACCTCCGCTCTAGCCGAAAAGCAAAAACAAGTTAATATAATTACCACTAAACTAGAGTAAAATTTAATGTTGCATAGTGTAGTGTTAAGAAAGAGTCGAGAAACTATGCGTATCGATTTTTTGCTTTTTAAAAAATCGACAAGGGGAATATATTCCCCGCGGTGAAACTAGCATAAATATAAAATATATGTTTCGACTAGCCAATTAAAATAAAAAAGGCGGTGTTGTGTTGACTAGCCAATTAATGATATTCGGCTTAAATATAATATTATGTCGTAGTAACTTTTGTAACCTACCACTAATTGCTAGATGATACAATACTTGACATAGTATCATTTTTCGGGACAAAAGTATGTTAAATTATGAATTTATGATTGCTTTTCAAATCTTAAATTCAGAATTTAACTAAGAAAATGATTCAGGCGATACTTGCTTTATTGCATTACGATATGAGCCAAAACCGCCTTGGGCGGTTGGCTCTCTTGTCAATGACAACACTTTATAATCATTTTATTAAAATGGCTATGCTGATAGTTTAAATTTATTGCTATGCACCGAACGAAAAAAAACAAATACTACGCAATAAAAAACGGAGGTTTTGCAATGAATGAAGAAATCTATAAACTATTTGATGATGAAAGGCTGCTTAATAAATACAAGGAATTGGAAATTCAATTTCAAGGTAATATTTGCGATATTTACAATTATCTTTTATATAATTATGACTCGTGTGTAAATGTATCTGATAAAAATGATTTTTTTGAAATTAAAAATACTGTTGCCATTTATATTTGCCATATAACAATGCTTGAAAATGGTTATTGTAACAACAAAGATAATATTTGCAATTTCGATACTGATGATGAAGTTAATCAAACTTACGAAAAGTATTATAAAACAGATACTAATGAGCAATATTTAAAAATGTGTGTAAGTGATAGTGGTAAAATGATGTTTAAAGAATTATTAGACTATTACGACAATGATATACTGGGTATTTATTCGCATATATGTTCTATACTCTATGCAGATACAACACCATACGAGCACATAAATATTGAATGTATGATAGCGCATAAATATATGCTAGATAATGGCTATAAGATAGCAAGTAACATCACACCCAATAAATTATGCTGCTACACTAAAGAAAGCGCAAAAAAAGACGAATAAATGCGTTAGGTGGCAGAATGAATTATATTGAATACATAGAAAAATATTATTTGCCTGAAAAGAAAGCCAATTTAAAAGATTTAGCCTATTATCGCATATATAGTATATACAAGAACCATATATTGTCTAATTCACTGTTTAACAATGATATGGATAGTATAAAAACTATTGATATAAAAAATTTTATGATTGAAAGAAGGAATGCCACATACAAAAAAATTGAAAATGGATACCTAATAAATAAAAACTACTCACAAAGCACATTATCTAAAATATTTGAATTTATCAAAAATTCATATAGTTATGCATTAGATGATGGCATTGTTTCAAGTAATCCTTGCAATGATGTAAATAAAAAGAGATTCAAATCCAATGTTGCAAAAAAAAGAATTATTATTTACACTAATGATGAAATCAAAAGAATAATACAAGAAATTGATACTAATAATAGATTGTATAGTCTAAATGTCTATGCTATCCCCATATTATTATTTACAGGCTTGAGAGTTGGGGAAATTCTAGCACTCCGTAAATCTGATATAGATTTAGATGCAGGAGTAATATATATAAAAAATGCACTGATATATGCAAGAAGTGGTTCTGTTCGTGGTTTCAAAGTCACAACACCAAAAACGCAATCTAGTATTAGGCAAGTACCAATAAGCAACAATGCAAGAAAATATATTTTATATTTATATTATGCTAATGATAATGATTACTTGATAACTACAAAAAATGGTAATTTCTTAAGTGATAGAAATTTATCAAGAACCTTTAGCAGACTATGTAAACGCATAGGAGTACGATATAAAGGACTACACTCTTTGCGTCACACATTTGCAACAAATCTTATTCTAAAGGGTTTAGATATTAACATAGTTTCCAAAATACTTGGTCATAGTAAGGCAAGTATGACTTTAGATGTATATACACATATACTAGATGATATTGTACTACAATCCTTTTCTGGAAGTACAATTGATTTTTTGGAAAATTATGGAGTTGAGGGGAATCGAACCCCTGTCCAAGAACCCGTCCACCGCACTTTCTCCCATCGCAGTCAGTGATTTATTATTCCCTCCCATGGCCGCCCACTAACAGGCTGTCATGGTCAGTAGCTTCATAAATCTTCCTCTACCTCAAAGCTTTGGTAGTGAAGTGCCCCGCAAGGTCGATGCCAGTTCTTAAGCAGCGGGTGACTTAAGGCTGACAAGCTGCAACTAGGCAGCTAACGCTAAATTTTCGTCTGCGTTTATATTTAATTTCTAAGTTGGTAACGAGGTCCTAGTCCCCGGATGGCTTATGCGACTTCAAAATCCCTGTCGAAACCAGTACAACCCCTGGTTTTATATATTTGCTATAAAGCAATTAAGAACTACCACATTTCGTAGTAGTTCTTAATTGTATCACATTAAATCTAAATGTCAACACACATTTAAAAATTTTCAAAAATTGGTAAAGTGGATACTTATTAGTAAGGTCTTTAACTATTGCTGTAGCCTTTTCCTGTGCGTTAGTTTCACCTTTAACAAGCATAGAAATTGCTTCTGCAATTGCATCCATATCCTGAGTGTTCATTCCTCTTGAAGTAACCGCTGGAGTTCCAAGTCTGATACCACTTGTTACGAATGGTGACTGTGGGTCGTTAGGGATTGCATTCTTGTTACATGTAATATGAGCCGCGTCAAGAAGTTTCTCACATTCCTTACCTGTAACATTCATATTCTGTAAATCAACTAACATAAGGTGATTGTCTGTTCCACCTGATACAAGGTTAAATCCTCTGTCAGTAAGTCCCTTTGCAAGAGCCTGAGCATTATCCTTAACACCCTGCATATATACTTTAAAGCTATCATCTAATGCTTCCTTGAAGCATACAGCCTTAGCTGCGATAACATGCATAAGTGGTCCACCCTGGATTCCTGGGAAAACAGCCTTGTTAAAGTTGATTTCCTTAGCAAATTCTTCACTACCGCAAAGAATCATACCACCTCTTGGTCCTCTTAAAGTCTTATGAGTTGTAGTTGTTACAACATGAGCATATGGAACAGGATTCATATGAAGTCCTGCTGCTACAAGACCTGCAATATGAGCCATATCTACCATAAGGTATGCTCCAACCTTATCTGCAACTTCTCTGAATTTCTTGAAATCAATCTCTCTTGCATATGCACTAGCACCAGCCACAATAAGCTTTGGCTTAGCTTCTAATGCAATCTTCTCAAGTTCATCATAATCAATGAATCCATCGTCATTAACACCGTAAGGAACAATGTTAAAATATGAGCCTGACATATTAACAGGGCTTCCATGAGTAAGATGTCCACCATGAGCAAGGTTCATACCCATTACAGTATCCCCTGGCTTAACCAATGCAAAGAATACTGCCATGTTAGCCTGTGCACCAGAGTGTGGCTGAACATTAACATATTCGCAACCAAAAAGCTTCTTAGCTCTTTCAATAGCAAGAGTCTCTACCACGTCAACATATTCACATCCACCATAGTATCTCTTACCTGAATATCCTTCTGCATACTTGTTAGTAAGGTGGCTACCCATAGCTGCCATAACAGCCTTACTTACAATATTCTCAGATGCAATAAGCTCAATGTTATCTCTCTGTCTCTTAAGCTCATCATTCATAGCCTGAGCAACTTCAGGATCATATCCTAGTACTTCATCAAATGAAAACATAAAAACCTCCATATTTTAATCTGCCTTAGGCAGTTTATTGTCTTATAATAATTTAACATATTTAGTTAAAGGTAACAAGTAGAATTTCTTAATTATCATTAAAGAGTGAATTTACACTCCTTCAAAAAGGAAAATCATTATCAAAAAACAAATGATTGCCATCACAACCGCAAACCCCATACGTATTTTTTGTTCAAGCTTTTTCCGTTTTACATATTCTAAATAATCTGTTATTGAAACACAGTATTTGTTGCCTTTTTTATATGCCTTAAGTTTACCAGAACGAATATCTCCGTATATCATATTCTTTTTAAGTCCTGTATTATTGCATATTTCCGCTACTGTTAATTCCCTAGAACAAAATGAACTCTTGCTCTTTATTCCAGTTGGTATATTTGCATTACTTTTACATCTCGTTACACCATAACAAATAACATTATTTTCAATTTCAGTAATGACCTCAGTAGAAATATTGCTTATTGGACAAATATACGCAATATTCAATCTTGGATTATAAATACCAATCGATGTAATACTTTTGAACTGCATATGTACTGAATGTAATCCCATTATATAATACACTAATACTTGTAGAGAATGTTTAGATGTTGGTGATGATTTAGATACTTTAAAATCCCACAATGTATCTGCGCTTATAAAATCTCCGTCTCCAGCATCAATCGTATCTGTGTATCCACCTTCAAAAGTTATTTCACTACTAATAATTGGTCCGAATTTACGCCAAAACAATATACTACGTTTTACCATTATTCTGATATTCTCAATGGTATCCACATCAGGATTGATAGTTTCTATAGGTTTATATGATTTTTTAGAAGCTCTATAGCAAACGTCAAAGCCTACAAGCTTGCAAGCCGATATAATAGAAAGATCATCTAATCCCGTTATATTTTTCTTAAGAACTGATGCTTTATTCAACATACCTATATTTGCAGCTCCTAAACACGAAATATTAAAAGCTTTATCTATAGTATCTCCCAACAAAAAGCGTGTTAAATAATCAACAGCAATACCAATTAGCGATGCATGAATGTTTTCATTTTCATTTAATGTATTTCCATCATCAAATTTTTCTTTTGCAAACAACTTTATTGGCAAATACCCACCATAAGGCTGTTGTACCTTTGATATCCTTTGTGTAACCGAAGCCATTATCCTTTTACTCCTTTACTTTTTTTAATAAAATATAACACATTGTCACTTTCTATCCCTGCTTATATCCCAAGAAGCTTTGAATTTCTTTAAATCATCCGAAATATCATCTCTATTTAGTGCTGAATTCCTCAACATTCATAATCTACATTCTTTTACAAGTTGTTTGATTTTTAAAACATCTAACTGTTTTTGATTATCCTCTATATTCTTTATTTGCACCCATTCCTGACATTTTCCCAGTGCTTCTATAACTATTTCATATCCTTCTGAATCAGAAAGTCTATCTACAACCAAATCACATAATATTAATAAGTATACTGATTTAGCGACTTGTGTTATATTATGTAGTCTAGTCATTTGCATCTTCTACCTTCCAATATTTTTCTTTATATTCATTTTCATTTCAGTACTCCACAATTATTTATTGTATTCCATCTTTTATTTTGATATAATATCTTTAGGTGCTACCATAACGGTAGGCGGTTAGTCCTTTTTACAGTGGACTATGACCTCTGATTACATAGAAATCTGTTTACAGAAATCTGTTAAAAAGGAGGTGTTGCTTATGTTAACCATTGAAGGCTTAATTGCTGTTATTAGCTTATGTATAGCTTGTTTCAGTCTTGGCTATTCTATTGGTCGTAATAGTAAGACACAAAAATAACCGCCCAGTCCTGAGAAAACTAGCGGTTATCATGCTTAAATAACTTGGGACTAACCGTCTATCGGTAGCACTTCTTATATCTTTATATTAACATCAAATTCCTTTTATGTCAATCACAAATCATTATTGTCATTTTCATTATTTCATATTCATCCACATTGTCCCGTACAAATTGAAAAAGATTGCAAATACTCCTATTATAATCTCTGCTCCTGTAAGCTTATCCTTATTCTTCTTAGCAAGCATTATGAAAAGATAAGCAAATGGTAACAAATCACACATATATCTGCATCCAAACTGCCATCCACCAAAGGTTTTATGAACACAAAGCATACAGGTATTAAGAATAAGCGCAATCACTATCATACCCATTACTACAAAGTTTCTTGTTATAATAAGTTTCTTATGCCTAATAATCTCAATAAGTTTTCTAATGATACACAGAATAAGACATCCAAAGAATATTAAAAACAATGGATTGGCAATATAGAATAAGAATCCGTCAAACTCTGTAAACATAAGTTTCCCGTTTTCTGCAATCTCTATTTTCCTTGTAAATATATTCTTAAGATTCTCCATAAAGTACACTGATGAGAACTGTCCATTCTCTGCTTCAAGAAACTCCGGCAAATAGTTATGTCCAAATTCAAACGGGTCCTTAAATCGAACATAATTGTATCCCATATATGACACACCCACTATTGCCGCCGCAAACCAGCCCTCCAGCTGATATAACCATGTCGTAAAGAAGCCTTTGTGATGTTCCTTTTTGTCATGAAGATAAAACCACACCAAAAGTACAAGAAAATATACTATACTAAACGGCCTACAGCCCACAGCCAATGCCACACATAGATATGCTATTATTCTCTTGTTCTTTAGCATAGCATAAATAGCAATGGTACAAAGCATCATAGCTAGAAGTTGTGCCTGAAACCATACACCACCCATTGTAGACATCCAAAGCATATTAGAGCCTAGTACAAGAACACATGGATAAAATGAGGCTTTTCCTGCTGACATCTTAAAATGTCTCGCTACAAGATAAGCAAAGAATATGGTAATCATCACATAGATAATCATAATAATATTATTTGGTGTCTCATAGCCGTAAAAATAAGTCCATGGCAACATAAAAACAGAAGGAACTGGTGGAAAAGACACATACCAGTCGTTATTATATGTTGCTAACTCAAGATATGTATAGTTTTGTCCCAGACTTACCCTTCCATCTCGCCATGCCATTGCCTGAAGAGTATAACTATCCCATGCACAATGGCTGTAAAATGTGCCTCCAAGCAGGTCATGGAGCAGGTAATACCCCATAAGCACTGCTGCAAGCACATAAAGAATTGTAAAATCGTATTTACTTATTTCTTTTTTTGCCAAGTTATATAAATTAACCACTTTATTCATCATAGATTCTGCACCTTAAAGTTTCTTTCATTTTCTCTTTGAATATCCTTCTTAGCAATATCTTGTCTCTTATCATAGAGTTTTTTACCTTTGGCAAGTGCTATCTCTATCTTTACAAGGCTTCCCTTTAAGTACACCTGAAGTGGAACCAAGGTATATCCTTTCTCAGATATTTTCCCCATAATCTTATTAATCTCATATCTGTGAAGGAGGAGTTTTCGAACTCTTAATGGATCTTTATTAAATATATTACCCTTTTCATATGGACTTATATGCATACCATACACATATACTTGTCCACCTTCTATTCTTATAAATGACTCTTTAATACTGCACTTACCACCGCGAAGAGACTTAACCTCTGTTCCCACAAGTTCAATTCCTGCTTCATATTTTTGCTCTATAAAATAATCGTGGTATGCCTTTTTATTATTTGCTATTAGTTTTATACTATCCTTAGACATAATCTACTCCGTTTCTACTGGTTCAAAATCAATGGTTCTTGTTATCTTATCGGCCGCTGCCACCATAACCTTAATTCTTTGTCCCAACTTATATTCTTTCTTTAAAACCTCTCCTACCAATCTGTAGTTTTCTTCGTCAAAGTAATAATAATCATCCTTAAAATCACTTATTCTTATCATTCCTTCAATGGTATTAGGTAACTCCACATACACTCCTGATGATGTTACCGAAGAAATAACACCTTCAAATGTTTTACCTATATATTTTCTAATATATTCAACTTTCTTAAGCTTAATTACCTCTCGTTCTGCTTCATCTGCTCTTCTTTCACAAAGACTTGATATCTGACTTACCTCTGGAAGGATAGAGTTGTAATGCTTTGTTCTCTTCTCGCTAAGTCCACCGTGCAAGCTTTCCTTAATTATTCTATGAATCTGCAAATCCGGATATCTTCTTATAGGCGAAGTGAAATGACAATAATATTTACTTGCCAAACCAAAATGTCCTTCATTTCTCACAGAATACTTTGCCTGCTTCATAGAACGAAGTGTTAATCTGCTAATTAGCATCTCTTCCTCACTACCGGCAATCTTATCAAGAAGACTCTGAATTTCCTTAGGATGAATCTCCTCTGATGCTCCCTTAATTGCATAGCCAAAGTTATTAATAAATATTCCAAGTTTAATAATCTTTTCCTGGTCCGGAGCTTCATGAATTCTGTATACAAATGGTGACTCTCTCCAGAAATAATCCTGGGCAATAGTCTCATTTGCTGCTAACATAAAGTCCTCAATAATTCTTGTAGCTGTATTTCTCTCATAAGGAAGAATATCTACCGGCTTTCCCTTTTCATCGAGAATAATCTTTGTCTCTGGGAAATCAAAATCAATTGCACCTCTTTTTCTTCTGCGTTTACGAAGAACTGTGGCTGCCTCTTCCATAATCTCAAACATAGGAACCAAATCCTTATATTCACCAATCACTTCTTCGTCTCTGTCTTCTAATATCTTCTTAACATTAGTGTAAGACATTCTTCTATCCACATTAATAACTGTCTCACAAATCTCATGGTCAATAATGTCACCCTTATCATTAATTGTCATAAAACAACTAAGGGCAAGTCTGTCCACGCCCTGATTAAGGGAACATATTCCATTAGAAAGTCTGTGTGGCAGCTGCGGAATAACTCTGTCTACAAGGTACACACTAGTTGCTCTCTTTAATGCTTCTTTATCAAGCAAAGAACCTTCTTTCACATAATGGGTAACATCTGCAATATGGACACCTAACTTATAATTATCTCCTTCTTTTGAAATAGTTATGGCATCATCTAAGTCCTTAGCATCCTCACCATCAATAGTAACTGTAGGAATATTTCTAATATCCTTTCTACCTGCATATTCTTCTGGCAGCACCTCTTCCGGAATCCTAGCCACCTCTCTCATAAGTTCCTCAGAAAACTCATTAGGAATTCCAAATGCCAAAACAATAGACATTATATCTACACCCGGGTCATTAATATGTCCTATTACCTGAACAATCTTTCCCTCCGGACTCTTCTTCTCATCACCATATTCCGTAAGTTTAACAAGTACCTTATGTCCGTTAACTGCACCTTTAGAATTATTATGTGGTATATATATGTCTTTACCAAACTTCACATCATCAGGAATAACAAATCCAAAATTCTTACTTCTGTTAAATGTTCCTACTACAAGGTCATTACCATGCTCTATTATCTTAATGACCTCTCCTTCTCTTTTCTTGCCTGGAACCTCTTTAATAATCTTAACCTGAACCTTGTCCTTGTTAAGAGCACCGTTTACACGAGTTGGTCCTATAAAGATATCTTCTTTCTCCCCATCTATAGACACGAAGCCAAAACCTCTTTGTGTACCCATAAATGTACCAACAAGTATATCCCTGCCACAAAGCACATATCTTCCTGCATCATCAATTGTTATCTTCCCCTCTGACATCAAAAGGTCAAGTATATGCTTAAATGCATCTCTATCTTCTTTAGGTACATTTAGAAAGCCTGCTAATTCCCTAAATTTCATAGGTTTATAGCATTTATCTGAAAATAACTGTAAAAGCATCTCTTTTCTTTTTTCCATACACTCATCCTTCTTTCTATTATAAATCTAGGTGATACATATAACCAATATTTATAACTTTCTATATTATTATCATACCATAAAATAGAATAGAATAACACTAAAAAATACCAGTCTAAAAATACTGGTATTTTTTAGTATAGTAAATATACTTATTATTTTTTAAATGATGTATACTGATAATTCATATCTACATTACGGTAAGCGCCATTTGAAGCCTGTATTCCGTCAACCTTTCCTGTAGAAGAGTATTGCCACATTGCATATGGATAATCTATCTTTGGTTCTCTTCCTACCATAAGTTGTCCATTATTACCTGACGGATATTTGGCAACCCAAAGATTATAATCACTAAGTCTGTCTGTATCCCACTGAGTATTATAGTAATACTGGCTGGCATACATCATCGGTATATATCCATTAGTTCTTATGTAATTAAGAAATGCTATAGCATAGTTAGAACGTGCTGTTCTAGTCTGTCCATATGAACGATACTTAGGATCATCATAACCTTCATAATCATATATAATTGGATAGGTAACATCATAATCCTTTATTTTATCAAGAGTCCACTTTGCTTCCTCAATTGCTTCTTCCTCAGATATAGATGTTGAGAAGAAGTAGATACCAACTTCAATTCCATTAACTAATGCGCCTTCAATATTGGCCTTGAAGTATGGATCCTCATACATATTTCCTGCTTGACCATATCCTCTACCACCGACTTTGATTATTGCAAATTCTATCCCACTGTCAGCAACCTTCTTCCAGTCAATCTCACCTTGCCATTTACTAACATCAATTCCATGCTTTCCAACATTAATTAATACTTCGTCTGAGAAATCTCCTCTTAATATCTCTGTTTTTGTCTTATTATAGGCTCTTACTTTAAATCTGTGAACCTTGTTGTCAGTTAAAGTGTATGTATAAGAAGACTCTGTAGTATTAGCAACCTCTATCCATTTACCTGAATTCTCATCATATGTATAAACTTCATATCCTGTTGCTGTTGCAGATGGTTTCCAGCTAATCACATAAACTCCGTCTTTTGTATAGCCTGCGCTAAGATTTAGCTGATTCTCAATTGTCCATCCACTTCCTACTAACTTAGGGCATGTATAAGTCTCATTTCCAAATCTGCATACTGCTACTATAGCAAAATAACACTCTGTTCCATTAGTGAAACAATCAAATCTGTATGAATTATTCTTAACATTACCTGCAAATACATACTTACCAGTCTCTTCATTCTTGTAATATACACTGTAATAAACAGCCATAGGCACTTCATTCCAGGTAACTGAAAATCCTATCTCCGTATTATCGCTTACCTTGTATTGTGTAACTCCATCTGGATATGTATACACAAATACTGGCTGAGATAATTCTCCATAATATGTTTTATTCTCTTCAACCAGTCTTGCCGAAACAACAATTCCGTATTCCCTATTCTTTTTTAAACCTTCTATGGTGTAAGATGTCTCTGCTATGCTTGTTAATAACTTTTTCTTTCCATTTGCTTTATTATACATATAAATGTTATATAAATTAGCACCCTCTACAGGATCAAAACTAATAGTCGCACTTATATCTGATGCATTAGTCTGAACGATATTATTAACTAAACCAATCTTAGTATACACATTCTTGCTTACATAACCACCATAAATTCTTTTTTCATTAGCAAACAATCTGTAGCTTCTAACTATAACCTTGTATTTCTTAGTAAAATCTAAGTCCTTAAATGTAGCTGCTGTGTTGGCAGTATGATAATAAAGAATACATTTACCAGTCTCATCATATAAGGCTACTCTGTATCCTGTAGCACCTACAGCCTTATCCCATTTAACTCGAAATGAACTGTAATTTTGCCATACAACATCTATCCCTGAGATATCTGCAGGCTGAGCCATTATCTTTTTCTCATAGCCCGCTCCTATAAATCTTTTACCTGCACAGTAAACATAAGGCTTAATTACATATCTGTATTCAATCCCAGGCTTCATATCCTGTGCAACCAATTTATTATCAGTAATTATCTTGAAAAACTGCCACTTTTTAGTATCTAAATTATATTTATACACTAAATATCCAGTAACTCTTTCATTGTAATTCCATTCAAGAGTTACTGTGGAATTAGTAGCTGTTGATACATTAATTCCAGTAATCTTAGATGGAATTGTTGCAAATCTTACTGACTCCGATACAGCCCCATATCTTCTAGTTCCATTAAAATTCCACGAATACGCCCTTACTGTGGCCCTATACTTTCCTCCTGGAACAAGTTCTGTTACAGAAACCTTTGTATACTGAGTATACTGCTTTTTAACTAACTTATTCTGAGAATCATAGATAGCAATCTCATACCCCTTTGCCCCGGCTGCCTTGTTAAAACTTAACTGTGCCGAAGTAGTAAAAGCATTGATGCATTCTACCCCTGTAGTCTTTTCAGGTCTTTTATCTGCCCTTGCTGTAATAGGTTCGCTTACCAACGCACATCCTATTATCAATACCATAAGTAATCCTCTTATAATTCTTCCAAACTTCATAAGCCTCACATCCATTCTCAATAATCTATCTTTAATAATATCAATTCCGACAAGTATTATCAATTTCTTTTCATTATTTCCATAATTTCTTAATTATAAGAGGATACAAGAATGTTATCCATAATACTGTAACAAAATATCTTGTTACATCTACCAAAAAACTACTATCTGAAATAAGTTTAGGTGCACTTTTTAAAACAAATGCTACAGCAATTCCTATTACCAGTTTTATTATCTGCTTCCACCAACATGCTTTAGGACTGAAATTAACATATTTGGTTTCTAAATACCAACCAAGACTAAATCCAAGACCTGCTCCTGCAGCCTTAAAACAATCTCCTGCATTTTCATATTCAATAAGTCCCATATTCATCAAAACAAGGTCATATACAATTAAAGTTATACAAACTACTATCATCACAGTAGTTATTATTCTCTTTACTTTTAAATCAGCATTTTCTATTTTCTCGTAATACCCACTAACTAATGCGCTGAGTAAAAATGTGATTATAAAACTTACTAATACATCAACTGGAGTGTGGACTCCTAGATACATTCTCGATATCATAACTCCAGCAATAATTACCGAAGACAATACTAACGCCCACTTTTTCCTTAGTATTGCGGCAACAGATGTAAACAATGCTGTTCCGCTCTGTGTATGTCCGCTTGGAAATGAATAACTTGTTGCAGTCTTTACTGCTCCATCCACCGGAACAATGCTGCTATCCTTTATCCATGGCCTGTCTACTCTAAATGTTATCTTCAACCCTTGAACAACAAGTCCTGATAAAAAAAATGAAAAAGCAATTATATATGCACTTCTTTTGCTAATACACCAAAAAAGTATACAAATAATCGCTGTTATAACAAGTTCTTCTCCAAAAAGTGTAAATATCTTAAAAATAATATCTAATACAGGATTCCTTATCTCTTGCAATGACTTTAGTAATTCCATTGTATTTCCTCTCTTTATTTCAAATTATGTTTATTATAACACATAAAACAATTGCTGACACTTATAATTATAAAAATTGTAAAAACAATGTACCGACCATCAAAAGTTAGTGTATAAATCTAACTATTGAAAGTCGGTACATGAATCCTTTATATAAATCTTTATTTCATAACAATATTAACAATTCTGCCAGGAACATATATTTCTTTAACAACATTTCCTGTAAGTTTATCTGCTATTACTTCCTTTGCCTTAGCAATTACACTATCCTTAGCTTCATCAGCACCTATTGATAATGTTGCCTTAGTCTTACCATTAATCTGTACAGCAATTTCAACCTCATCATCCTTCATAAGGTTCTCATCATACTGTGGCCAGCTCTGTGCAAATACAGAACCCTCTCCACCAAGCTGCTGCCATAATTCTTCACCCATGTGAGGAGCAAATGGAGCAAGTAAAATAGCAATTGTCTTAAGAGTTTCTTTATCAATTCCACCCTTTTCCTTAACCATAGCTACGAATTTGTTAGTAAACTCCATAAATCCGCTGATTACAGTATTAAGACTAAAGTTCTCAAGTCTTGTTGAGATTGTAAAGATAAGTTTATGTCTTAAGTTAATCATTTCCTTAGTTGCTTCTATGTCTTTATCCTTGCAATCCATTACAACATTCCAAATACGGTTAAGGAATCTGTATACACCATCGATACCCTTTTCATCCCATTCTGAATCAAGTTCAGGTGGTCCAACGAATAGTTCATAAAGACGAAGTGAATCACAACCATATCCGTTAACAAGGTCGTCAGGAGATACAACATTTCCCTTAGACTTACTCATCTTAATACCATTCTTACCTGTAATCATACCCTGATTAAATAACTTGGTAAATGGTTCATCAAAATCAACTACACCTATATCATATAAAAACTTAGTATAGAATCTTGAATAGAGCAAGTGAAGAACTGCATGCTCAACACCACCAATATACATATCTACAGGAAGTAAATCATGAGCCTTTTGCTTAGATACAAGTTCCTTATCGTTCTTATTATCAACATATCTTAAGAAATACCATGAAGAACCAGCCCACTGTGGCATTGTGTTAGTTTCTCTCTTAGCAGGCGCTCCACAACATGGACAAGTTGTGTTAACCCACTCTGTAATATCCTTAAGTGGTGACTCACCTGTACCTGTAGGCTGATATGCTTCAACCTCTGGAAGTGTAAGTGGAAGTTCTTCTTCCGGAACCGGAACTGCTCCACATTTATCACAATGTACAATTGGAATAGGCTCACCCCAATAACGCTGTCTTGAGAATACCCAGTCACGAAGTTTGTAATTAACAGTCTTCTTACCAATGCCTCTTGACTGTAATATGTCAGGAACTTCTGCTTTAGCCTTATTAGAATCCATTCCACTAAATTCACCTGAATTAATCATTATACCAGGCTCTGTGTAAGCCTGTGTCAAATCAGGATTCTCTTTACCATCTTTACTGATAACCTGAATAATTGGAATATTAAACTTCTTAGCAAATTCAAAGTCTCTGTCATCATGGGCAGGAACACACATAATTGCACCTGTACCATAGTCAGCAAGAACATAGTCTGAAAGCCAGATAGGAACCTTTGCGCCATTAATAGGATTAATTGCATAACTTCCTGTAAATACGCCTGTCTTTTCCTTATCCTGTAATCTGTCAACTGAAGACTTCATTGATGCCTTATAAATATAATCCTCAACCTCTGCCTTCTTGTCATCAGTTGCAAGTTCTTTAGCCATCTCATGCTCTGGTGCAAGAACCATAAATGTTGCACCATAAAGTGTATCTGGTCTTGTTGTATATACCTTAACTGTCTTGTCGTTACCCTCTACCTCAAAATCAATCTCGGCACCGTAACTTTTGCCAATCCAGTCAGTCTGCATCTTCTTAACCTTCTCAGGCCAATCAAGTTTATCAAGGTCATTAAGTAATCTGTCAGCATACTTAGTAATCTTAAGCATCCACTGTCTTAAATTCTTCTTAGTAACATCGCTACCACAACGCTCACATTTACCATCTACAACTTCTTCGTTAGCAAGACCTGTCTTACAAGATGGGCACCAGTTAATAGGCATCTCCTTCTCATATGCAAGACCTGCTTTGAACATCTTAACAAATATCCACTGAGTCCATTTATAAAATTCTGGGTCAGTTGTATTAACCTCTAAATCCCAGTCATAAACAGCTGCTATATCATTAATCTGCTTCTTAATATTAGCAACATTTTCTGCCGTAGATTTACTTGGATGAACACCCATCTTAATTGCATAGTTCTCTGCAGGAAGACCAAATGCATCCCATCCCATTGGATGAATTACATAATATCCGTTTAAAATCTTGTATCTGCTCCAAACATCACTGATTACATATCCTCTCCAATGACCTACATGAAGACCACTACCAGAAGGATATGGGAACATATCCAAACAGTAATACTTAGGTTTCTTACCATCATTAACATTAACTGGATTAGCAGCCCAGTTATCACGCCATTTTTTTTCTATTTCCTTATGATTATAAGGTGTTGCCATCTTGACACGTCCTTTCTTGTAACATACATCTTTATTGTATCAAACCATAAAATTTATTTTATATCAGGGAAAATGTTATGTCAAGGGAGGATATGCGTTTTGCACGTAACTAAAGAGAGCCACTTGACTTACAAGTGACTCTGGTATATAATCTAGTCAGAACTATCGGAAGAGACTTCCGATTACTCTCAGAATGAATTAAGAAATAGCATCCACTCTGGTCATTTGAGTTTTAGGATGCTATTTCTTTTTTATGTCACGACTGTCTATGTACGTTAATGCTGCAAATATAACAAGCACTAATGTAAGTACATCATTTATTTCGAGCATACGCATCACCCTCCTTGTTTACTAGAGAGCAATCTCAAGAATCTCATCCTGTTTCTTTTCGATTATGCTTATTAATATATCATATCCAGCGCATCAATTCAACACTTATAATTGTACTTTTGCAACAAGTACAATTATAATTAATATGTCATGTTTTCATTTTTACACTTCCATCAGATAGTATCATCTGCCAAATCCCATCATAAACTATTAATAAAAGCACAGCATTATAAAATTATGCTGTCTCGAAAGGATTTCTATTTATGGATAGACTAATATCTTACATACTACGTAACGGACTTCCTGCTCTATTTTTAGTTATTTTCTTAGAATACGCATGTTTCCCTATTTCTAGTGAAGTAATTCTACCCTTTTGTGGTTTTATTTCTAAAATAAACAGTGTTTCCTTCCCTGTAATATTTCTAATTAGTGTAATAGCAGGAGTTCTTGGCACTTTGGTATGCTATGGCATAGGATATATCTTAGGATACAAACTTATTAACGCCATTAGTGGTCGATTTCCTACTATGGAAGGGAAACTTAACAGGTCCTTTACCTTTTTCAACAAATATGGAAGTTTTGCAGTATGTCTTGGAAGAATGATTCCCCTTGTTCGTACCTATATCTCCTTTGTTGCCGGAATTACCAAAATGAATTTCCTGCGATACACTGTTTTTTCCGCATTGGGCATTAGCCTATGGAACTTTGTTCTTATATGGTTAGGGTTTAAATTAGGGGATAACATTGATATTATCAGTAAATGGTATAACACATATAAACACTATCTTATTCCATTTCTTATTATTACAATTACTGCTACAGTATATATTTCAAAAAAGAAGCATTTTCAGTACAAATAAGATATTTGCCCAATCAATTATTTCCGTATATAATACCTATATTACTTAATTTAAATGCTATGAAATGGAGAACACTATGGCAAGTATAATACAAATCACGGATTTTAATGCTCCTGAACTGGATATATATGCAAGACTTACTGAAAATCAGTTACTTAACCGCCACGAACCCGACAAAGGGATTTTCATAGCTGAAAGCCCTAAAGTAATTGAACGTGCCCTAGATAGCGGTCATAAGCCAATATCAATTCTTGTAGAAGACAGACATATAGAAAGTCAAGCTAAATATATTATTGAAAGGTGTGGTGATATTCCTGTATATACCGCTCCTTTTGATATTCTTACAAAACTTACAGGCTTTGCCCTAACTCGCGGAATGCTTTGCGCAATGAAAAGACCTGCACTCCCTACTATAGAAGAGGTATGCAAGGGAGCAAAAAGAATCGCTATCCTTGAAAATGTAATGAATCCAACTAATGTTGGTGCCATATTTAGAAGTGCTGCTGCTCTTGGAATTGATGCTGTGTTATTAACCTTAGCCTGCTCTAATCCATTATACCGCAGAGCAATTAGGGTAAGTATGGGAACGGTATTTCAAATTCCATGGACATTTATTGATACTGTAGAGGACAATATTTCTAATGGCAGTACAAGTAATTATATAGAGCAAATCAAAGTTCTTGGCTTTAAAACAGCTGCCATGGCTTTAAAAGAAGATAGTATATCTATAGATAATACCAAACTCCTAAAAGAAGAAAAACTTGCCATTGTTCTTGGTACAGAAGGCGATGGCCTGTCTGACGCAACGATAGCAAGTTGTGATTACACTGTATTGATTCCTATGTCTAATGGGGTAGATTCTTTGAATGTTGCCGCGGCAAGTGCTGTGGCATTCTGGCAACTAGGACGTCGTCAATAAATCAGACGACGTCTTATCATATTATTTCAAAGAATTAAACCTATTCTTATATATTACTTATAATTAAATCCTTTATAATCTTTAATCTGTTTCCACTTACCGCCAAAGAGTCCCTTTTTAAAATAACTTTTCATCTCTTCTGCTTCCATATCTGCAGATTTTTTATCAAGGTATTCCATACCTTTAGCAATATCCTGATTAACACCTAGACCAAAACAATATATCTCTCCAAGGCCTAACAAAGACAACTTCGCACTTGGCTTTTCTAGAAACAGACTCCTTGCTCTTTCATAGTTAACTTCTGTTCCCCAACCACGTAGATTACAAGTTCCAAGCAAATCAGCACACCAATTATTGCGGGTATATGCTCTTTCAAAATAATCTACTGCTTTATAATAATCTACTTCTACGCCTTCACCACCGCGGAAATATATCTCTCCAAGATAATTATGGATACCTGGCTGTTCAGGATCTATCTCTAATCCCTTTTCCCCAATTTCCATTGCCTTTTTGATATCTGTTTCTCGTTTACCTCCAAAGGTATAAAGTTTCATTTTCTTAGAAAAACCTAATGCATATCCAAGTTCACCGGCTTTAGTATAGTAACCTTCTGCTTTATCTACATCTGTCTCAAGATATGCATCTCCTACATCTATCATGTATTTTCCAACATTAAGATCTGCCGCCATCTCTTTGTATTTCATAACCCTTGCCGGGTCCTTTGGTATGTAATTACCATTTTCAAATATATTAATAAGATTGCCGGCAGCAAATCCACCACCTGCTCTTAAACAATCTTCATAATAATTAGCAGCTTCTAACATAAACGCTTTTACGGTTTCCTCTTCTACCTGTTCTGCCGGAAACTCTGATAATTCTACAACATCTCCATAATAATAAGCATTGCCTATCATGTATTTACAGAAAATAGTCACTGAATTAATCTGCTCATTGCCTATGTCTATAATTGCATCCCATATCTCTCTATCTGAATTATATGGTGGATACACATATGAACCTTTATAAGGTCTAAAATCACTAAACCACCTTGCTCCCATCATTCCTAATGGGCTTCCAAGTTCCATACTTTTTTCCAAATACTGATATGCCATTTTGTCATCTGCATCAAAACCATATGCCTTGTTAACAAATGATGGACCTGCATAACACCTTGCAAGGAAATAATTAGCTTCTGCATTACCTTCTCTAGCTGCTTCTTTTAACTGTTCCCTAGCCTCATTTGCTTCTTCTTTTTTTTGAGTTATCCAAAGAGTTTCAACCGCATTAACAACTCTTTCATCAAATTGCATACCTTCTACCTCCAAATACTTCCTAACTCACATCAAACCCATAATACATGAATTTACATTTATTTGAAAAGCACAAACAGCCATATTAATATCACAATTATACTATTCTTTTACCATATTTTCAATACTGGTTATTAAATCTAAATTTCTCTGCCAAAGGTACCAAAAAATGCCTTATATAAAAAACTTCCATAAAGAGCTAAGTTTTCCAAAACTCTTTACAGAAGTTTTATTATATTTTTATTAATAAACTATTCGCTTCTAAGTGCAACCACAGGATCTTTCTTTGCAGCGCTTCTTGAAGGGATTACTCCCGAAATTAGTGTAAGTAAAACACTTATTACAATCAATGCTATTGCTATTCCAAATGGAAGTACTGCATTAAGATTACCAATACCTGTTACATGATGTAAAATAATATTAATTGGTATGCAAAGCAGATATGTGATAACCACGCCTAAAAGTCCTGATGTAAATCCTATTATCATAGTTTCTGCATTAAACATACCTGACACATTCTTCTTCGAAGCACCAATAGCTCTAAGAATACCTATTTCCTTAGTTCTTTCCTGTACAGAAATAAGTGTTATTACACCAATCATTATTGATGAAACCACTAATGAAATTGCAACAAAGGCAACTAACACATAAGTTATTGCATTAATAATTGATGTAACTGATGACATCATAAGTCCTACATAATCTGTATATGATATTTCTGATAATTCATCAACACTTTCATTGTAATCAAGGATTAACTCTTCTATTACATCCTTATTCTCAAAACTTGAAGCATAAAGATTAATAGTTGCAGGCTTATCAAGATCAACATAACCTAATTTTTTGAGATTTCCTTCATAAGTACTACTAGAGAATTCAAGAACCTCATCATAATACTTCGCCATCTGTTCATCAGTATATCCTGCAATGGCTCCGTCTAATGCTCCTGCCATCTGCTCTTTAGACATTGCTCCAAGATTAGTCATAACCTGAGAAGCATACTGAGCTTTTATTTGTTCTGTAATTACCTTAATATACATTGCTTTCATATCATCATCCGACATAGATGCAAGGTATTCATTAATCTCGCTTTCTCCCATTCCCATCTGTTGAGCAATTACCATAGCCATGGCTTCTTCCATATCTTCTCTGGTAACTCCTTCAAGTGCTCCCTCAATCATGCCATTCAATTCTTCATCAGATGGAATACACATTATCTTTACATATAAAGCTGCTTTTTCGTCTAAAGTTAAAGCCTCTACATGTTTTTTAAATTCATTTGCTTTATCTTTAACATCTATATTACTTGAGTTATCCTTAAATGGAAGACCTGTAAATATATCCTTTGTCTTATCAGCAAGTTGTTTATCTACTGCGTCTGATTTCTTAGCTTCTTCTATAACATATTCAGTAAGTTTACTAGTATATCCTATTGAGCCTCTAAGCATGGCAGCTAAAGCATCCTCTTTAGGTCTGATAATACCTGATACCTTTATATCAATTCCGTTATCATACAGATATTTCATTCCTGTCTGAGTATCTCTAAGGTCTGTGTAAATTCCTGTTGTTGCATCATACTTATAACAACTTGAATTAAGAATAACTCTGTACTTTTTACTGCAAATCTCTTCGTAAGACCATTTTTTCATCTCTGGTTTAAGTTCCGTCTTATTAATTGCAGCATCAGCCAATGCATTAATATCTTCCTTAGTCTTAAGACCAAGTGCATATAGAGTCATATCATCTATTTCGTTATACTCATCTACAACAAGCACAACTTCGTTATACTCTGTAGGCCATGAACCATATATAACATCATACTGTTTATCTAGCAAATCATTAACAAGTCTTCCATCTTCTCCCGGAAGCATCTCCTGCCAAAGTTTTGGCTGTGACATTGTAGATATTGAAGACATACTTGCAGAAGATGACTCTGACATATTAACCATAGAAGACATATCCATACCAAAGTACTCAATTAATAATTCCTGCAAAAGGGCATGAGAATCAGATTCTATAATATCACCATCAGCACTTTCAGTGAAAACCAACATATTCATATCATATGTATACTGCACTCCATTTAGCGCTGCCTTAAATTCACTGTCTTCTTCACTCTTTTTTAGTTCCTTTTCCAAATAATCCTTAAAAGATGCAAGGTCATTTTCCTTAACCTCCATATTATTTAAAGAGTTTAGCATTTCATATATCATTGCTTTTTGATATACAGCATCTTTTTCATGCTCTGTACTTGCTTTTGCATTACCGATAAATGTCTCTAAAAGTGTTCCCATATCAACATGGTTAGCTTCAAGGGTAAGAGGATATGACGACAATGTTTCTTCCTGAACAGTGTCAATATATGTTGTCATACCATTAGAAACTGCAAAAATAAGTGCTATACCTATAATACCTATACTTCCTGCAAAAGATGTAAGAATAGTTCTTCCTTTTTTGCTTATAAGGTTTTTCAAGGATAATCCAAAGGAAGTCTTCCATGACAATGTAGGTTTTTTGTTATTCTTTTTCTTTTCTTTTTTGCTAAGTTTCTCATCCTGGGCGAGTTTTTCATCTTGAGCCTTCTTTATCTGGACAACCTCTGCATCTGATAAAGGTGCAGAATCTGATGTAATCTTACCATCTAGCATTGTAATAATTCTGCTTGAATATTTCTGCGCCAACTCCGGATTATGTGTTACCATAATAACCAATCTGTCCTTAGCAACCTCTTTCAAAATATCCATAACCTGAACACTTGTCTCTGTATCCAAGGCACCTGTTGGTTCATCTGCAAGAATAATATCAGGGTTATTGACAAGAGCACGTGCTATAGCAACTCTTTGCATCTGTCCACCTGACATTTCCCCCGGCTTTTTCTTTAACTGGTTACCAAGTCCAACCTGTTCTAGCGCTGCAACTGCCCTTTTTCGACGTTCGTTCTTTGAAACACCAGACAAACTAAGAGCAATCTCAACATTTTGCAATACACTCTGATGTGGAATAAGGTTATAACTTTGAAATACAAATCCAATGGAATGGTTACGATATGTATCCCAGTCTCTGTCTTTAAAATCTTTGGTGGAACGTCCGTTAATAACTAAATCACCACTTGTATACTGGTCTAGACCACCTATAATATTAAGCATTGTGGTTTTACCACAACCAGACTGTCCAAGAATAGAAACAAACTCACTTTTTCTAAACTTTAAATCTACACCCTTTAGAGCATGAACAGTTTCACTTCCTGCGGGATAGTCTTTTTTAATTTCTTTAAGTTCTAACATAATTATCTCCATTTCGAAGTATTTTTAATCAGTGTACCTATGATATCACTTTAAAATATCCACTTCAATAAGATATTGATTAAAAAATATAATCTTTTTATAAACTGCATATTTTTTACAGAAATATACAGTTCCACTATATTATTATTTTTCCATGATTGTATTTTATATATTTGCAATATTTTTTAAATGTTCCCCAGTCTTTTTTCAATAAGAGTTTTAGAATTGGTTTATCCTTGTTTTCTTTTATCAAATCCTTAGAAAAATACTTTTCCACCAAATCTGCTGACAAAACAAATATACTTTCTTGTATATATTCGGGTAACATAACTAAACGTTTTTGATTAATTATTATCTGCGCCATAATCTTATTAAAATAAAACTCATTAGCCGCAATTCCCATATTCTCTCTAATCTCCATTAGTTTTTGTGTAATCCAATAAGTATCTATAGATTTAGGATTTCCACCACTTAGACTACTTATTCCCTTTTCATTTATTCTATAACTATACACAAAATCACTTACTACCCCTTTGTTTTTTGCTAAAGTATAAACTAAAAATGACAGTATAGAATCTTCAAACCAATACCCTTGCGGAAACTTGATGCCTTCAAAAAGCCTTGCCTTATACACTTTAGCCCATGGTTGTCCGTGTAATATATCCTCTTTTTCACTTAATGTCTTTTTTGATGCATGAGAATAATACACTTTTTTTATTTTATTGTTAAAACTATAAACACTTCCTTCTACAATATCGCAACAATTGTCATAACTAAAACTTAATAATCTATCAATGGCTCCCGGACAAAGCATATCATCAGAATCCACAAACATTATATACTCGCCAAACAATTCTTCAAGCCCTCTATTTCTAGCGCCGGAAAAACCTCTGTTTTCTTGATGAATCACCAATATTTTGCCTGTATTGGCATATTTTTTAGCCAATTCATCTGCAATTCTTGGCGTATTATCTGTTGAACCATCATCTATTAATACTATCTTATATGAGTATTTTGTTTCTTGATGGATTACTGACTCTATACATTCTTCCAAATAATCTTCAACATTATATGCAGGAATTATTATTTGCAGATTACAATTACTTTCAACGCATTTATTATCTGCTAATACCTCTCCTTTTGAATCAGGAAAGTATTCATCCAAGTTATTTCTTGCCTTAGTCACATCAACATCTGTCTTTTTATTATAAATAATTGAAAGAAAAGGCACTGCTAAACCAACTGTTTTATTGTATATCTTTTTTATCATATGCGCTCCTATTTGAATAACATACATTCAATTATAGTCTCCTTTTTTATTATCATCAACTAGTATATAAAACGAAATTGATAATACACCCAAGCCACTTTATGCTTGCACTCAATGCTCTAGCATATTTTCAATAAATATCCCATATCCTCTGGTAGGGTCATCTACAAGCACATGCGTAACTGCACCTATAATCTTTCCATCCTGAATAATAGGTGAGCCACTCAGTCACGTGTCAAGTAGGGAGCAACACTTTTTTCAAAAAATTTTAATTTTTTTCATTTGAAGGAGTTAGGCAGTAATTGTATCAGCAAAATTCCAAATAATTTGTACAGCATTACCGGGATATACTCGTATTTC
>JAFQMS010000014.1 GCA_017396145.1 Lachnospiraceae bacterium | reverse complement strand
GGAAAGTAACTACATACACAATTACCTTTAATGGTAATGGTGGAACAGTAGGAGTTGCAAAGAAGTGGGTTAACGCAGGAGATCCAATAAACTTCATGCCAACACCAAAGAGAGAGGGATATACATTTACAGGCTGGTACACAGCTGCGTCTGGTGGAAGCAAGGTATACTCAACAACTAAACCTACTAAGAATATGGCACTTTACGCTCAGTGGAAGAAGAAATAGACAGAAAGGACAAGTCTGGGCAACAATGTTTGTAAAAAGTTCAGGTGCCTAAAATTAGGGAAAATATGAAGAGAGTCATCGGTTGATTGGAATTCATTAAAATTATTAGGTTTTATATAAAGTTTTTAAGGATTCTATAGACGGGGGGCTCTTTTCTTGATTCAAAGATTGTTAAAAGAAGGAGTCTAAAAAAGTATTGACAAATTAATACAGGGGTACGAGAATACATATTGAATATTATATATAAATCAAAGTGGAGGTATTTGTGACTATGAAAAAAACAATAAAACATATCATGATGTATATTATGGTATTGATGTGTTGCTTTGTCTTTGAAAGTAATGCAAAGGCGGCAACAGGATATGGCGTATACATATCTGGAGAACCGGTGACAAGTGACAATATGTCAGGAAATGGATGGACATTTGAGCCTGCTGCAGATTATAAATTTGGAGAAGCACAAACTACCCCTCATAAATTATATCTTAATAATGCTTATATAGGTTGTGCAAAAGATGGTATTTCAGGAAATGACGAATGCATATATGCATTTAGTAATTTGGAGATAGTGTTATCGGGAGAAAATGTAATTTGTCTAGATAATTATGAAAATACCGATAGTGTTATGGCGGTATTTGGAAAAAACATTACGTTTTCAGGAGAGGGAAATCTTACAATAACAGCCAAAGATATAGAGTTTTTAGAAGAAGAGAGTAGATACATAAAATTACTATATGTATATGAAGAACTTGTGTTAAAGGATAATGTATCAGTTGCAATAGAAGGATGTAACATATCAACTGATGTAGATGAAGAAGTAGAAGTAGAATTTTATCTTAAAAATATCCAAAGTACGTCCCTAAAAATAGGCAAGGGTTCATCATTATTTGTAAAAGGCTTTAGTACCGACATTGAGAGCAAAAAAAGTTGTGTTTGGCAACATTGTATTATGAGTAACTATATAGTACTTGATGAAAAAGCAAACATAAATATTGTAGGTAGTGATGTAAAAGGGAAGGATGTTTCGTATGATTGTTTGCATGCTGAGGAATTAATAGCAAAGGATAATTCAACAATTAGTATTACAACAGGCAAGATAGAGGGAGAAGAAGTTACATCAGAACTTGTATATGTTGAAGGATTGTATATTGAAGATAATGTAAGTATAGAGGCAAAATATGGCGAGATTATAGACAAAGGATATGATATAGCTATTTTGGCATTGGGCTTATATGATGTCAGAATGGGAGAAAACTGTAAGATATTAGGAGAAGCAATAACTGATTCTGCTAACAGGATGAGTATAGGGGTAATAATATCGCATTTAGAAGAATTAAAGGCAAATTCAGTATTAAGAGGTTATGGAAGTCATTATGGTATATTGTATGATGTTATTCCGGAACAATCCAATATAGTAGCCGGGGGACAGAGTCAAGATGAATTTACGAATCTTTCCCTTGTGGAGATTACTGACCCAGAGTTATTGCTTAGTTTTCAGGCTGATAATCTATATACATATCAAAACAGTGCAAGTAAGAGCGCTAAATATGTTAATATAGGTCCTAAGGTAACAATTAACTTTTCGGTCAGTGATGGAACAGTAAGTAAGTCTAAAATCACAAGGTATAATGGAGAAAAGTTAGGAACCCTTCCAACTCCAGTATCAAGCCGCGCCGGATATACCTTCGCTGGCTGGTACACAGCTGCGTCTGGGGGAACTAAGGTATATTCAACAACTAAGATGACAAAGAGTACAACTTTATATGCTCAGTGGAAGAAGAATAAATACACAATTAGTTTTAATGCTAATGGTGGTAAAGTTAATACAGCAAAAAAGACAGTTGAGCATGGAAAGACTCTTGGAACATTAGAGACTCCAACTCGTACAGGCTATACATTTACAGGCTGGTATACGGCAAAGACTGGGGGAACTAAAGTATACTCAACTACTAAAGCAACAAAGAACATGACTTTATATGCCCAGTGGAAGATTAAGACATACACCATTAACTTCAATGGTAATGGCGGAACAGTAGGAGTTGCAAAGAAATGGGTTGATCATGGAAATGCAATGAACTTTATGCCAACACCAAAGAGAAGTGG